>JAKJEU010000034.1 GCA_022705265.1 Pseudomonadota bacterium
TTCAATTCTTGTTATATCTGGTAAAGAACATTCATCATCAAAAATTATATTATAACCTTTAATTTCTATGATTTCTATGACACTTTCGATATCATCTTGCCCATTTAAAAAAACAACATCTATATTATTATCATGAACATCAAAAGAAACCAAACCAGAGATATAAGAAACCTTATCTTTTATATAAGATATATCATCTTTATTTATTTCATCATTTAAAATAAGAGAATATCTCATCTAATTAATAATAATTTCCTTAACTTTTTTTGACAAGCCTTCAAGTTTTTTAACTATATCTTTTACATCTTTTGATATATCGCTATATTTTTCTTTCTTCAAAATTTCGGGCAACAAAGCATCCGAACTTTCGATAACTTTATCCTTTGTTACTTCTCCATTTTGATAAGCTTTGCTCAACAATAAAAACGATATAATACTAGTAAGAAGATAAGTAACCCTTCCCATCGCTTTTATAGTATTTAAAGCCTCATTATTACTTTCATGAGAATGAACTCTTAAATTACCTTCGATATAAGTTCTTGTCTCTTCTGCCAAAGATATCGCGTCTTTGTATGCAATATTTACTTTTTCAATCATTTTCGCACCTCTAATAAATAAGAAAGCTTAACGGCACTAACCTTAAACAACCAACCTTCAAGCTTTGATAATTCCTCATAAGTTTTTAAAGCCAACTCAGTAACAGCCTTTTGTTTTGTTACCTTAATCTTTATATGAGGATTTTCACCTTTAATATCAAGTTTTTGAACAATTATTTTTACACCACCGTAAATTTCATACTCATAAGATGCAAAAGGAATTTGTCCTTCGTCTATTTTAACATCATAAAATTCTAATTCATCAAAAAAATTGAAAATCTTTTTATATTTAACTTTATCTTCAATTTTATAAATAATATCATTTTGATTAATCGTCACGCTTTTCACATCATCTTCTTTTAAATCTATAATGACATTATTAACAAAAGATAAAGCATCTCCGGTAATATCAAAACTTTTTCTTGCTATAAAAACCTTATTTTCATTAGGTTTTCTTATAAAAATACCATTACTAAACCCAGCTATTCCGACCTTTGAAATGCCTAAAATTAAATCAAATATTTTATCGTCAGCTTTGTTAAAAATTTCCAAACGATAAGATTTTGAATCGCTTGAAACATCTTCTAATTTCAAATCCTTTAATTTATCGTGCGTTACATTTTTTTCTTCATAAATTTCAAGATTTGCCGAGGATAATAAAATCTCTTTTACCCTTTTTTCATTTGCATGATAACCATTTAACTCTTTTATTATAAAATTGTTATTGTCATCTTTTAAAATATTAACATCACCCTTTGAAGACCTTATTTTCAAAGACTTTATATTGTCAATTTGCTTGAATAATGAAGGGAATACCAACTCTCCTCTTAAACTTTTCTTCTTATAATCAGGCCTTAATAAAAAACTTATAAAAGCAAAAGTAATTGAAAAAGCTGTGAACGCTATGATTTTCTTCATTATTTTTTCCTCTTTAACAAAAAAAGACCAAAATATAAAAACAACATAAACAAAGGCATAGCCAATGTATTAATCCAAATTATTTTATTAAGCATAATATTAACTTTATTAAGCATATCTTCTCTTAAAATGCTTATTTCTCGTTTTGCTTTGAAAATCTCACTATCCAATAATTTCAATGTATCTAAATCATTTGAAAGATTATTAACATCTTTTCCACCATACATTATTTCATTCATCTTTTTTCTTAATTCAAGCAAAGAAATTTCAAGCATTTTTTCTTTTTTCTTATAAACTGTTCCAATCTCGTTAATATAATCGGAAATTTTACTTAAAACTCTTAAATCTTTTTTCTTTTTAGATTTCAATGCATTTAAAAAATCTCTTCCAGAAAAATAATCAATCACAGAAACAACAAAATCACCATTAGATGCAACCGAATGGATAACAGGCTTTAAACCATTTTCATAAGTTCTTTTTGCCCAAAAACCTTCATAAAGAAAATCAACATCACTTACCGCAATAATTTCAGCTTCTTTTGATGAATGAATTTTATGATCATTAGTCCACTTTTTACCAATAATCCTTGACGGAGGCTCAACAAAAGCACTGTTAAACTCTCCTTTAAGTTTGACAATCAAAGGATATTCTTTTGTATTTTCATCATCATAATAAGTAATAAGTGATGACAAATCATTAATTTCAAGAAGCTTATTTAAATCAAGAAGAGATGCTTTTTTCGAAGATTTAAGCAATATTTCAGCCTCAACCCCCTCTTGTTTTGCTAACTCTAAATATCCTGCTGAACCAAAATTAAAAGATTTAAGATTTTTCATAATACCGTCATTTTTGTTATTATTTGGTATTTTAAGACGGCTTAAAAAAGTTTTTTTACCTTCTTTTTTTATTTCGACATCAGTTGCATAATAAGGGTCAAGAACAACTTTTTCATCATTATAATCAATCCCCCAAACCTTTAAAACTTCGGACAAATTAGTATTCATCACAGGATTTTCACTATAAAGATTCTCAGACTCCATGTAAGGGTCGGCAAAGATAAGCAATTTTCCACCATTCATCAAGTATTGGTCAATTCCATAAAGTTTTTTATCCAAAATAGTCGAAGGATTAATCAAAACAACTACATCTAAACCTTCTGGAATGTCATATTTATAAGGGCTTATAACATGGACATCAAAATTATCATGAAGCTCTTCCATGATTGCCCAGCGTGGCTTAAAAGTAGTAGGAGCAGATAAAGGAGAAATTCCAACCCCATCAATTTCAATCCCTGATAAAACCCCTACTTTTATTTTTTTATTATTTGATAAATCATAAATTGCCTTACTTAATTTATATTCAAAAGCAACCTCCTCGGACATATCAATAAAAGGAATTTTTTTAATATTTCCAGTTGAATTTATTGCAACAATGCCAAAATATCCTTGGTTACCCAAAGCATCCACATCAATACTGTAAAGCCCATACGAAATTGCATCTTCTTCTAATTTTGAAAAAGGTTTAGGGTCGTAAATTTCAACTTTTATCTTTCCCTTTGATAAAGATTTGTAACTATCTAATACTTCAATTATTCTTCTTGAAAAATCGGAAAAATTTATACCTTTTTCAGTAATATTATTTGAAATATAAGCTTTTATAACAACTTCATCATCAAGCTTATCCAAAACTTGTTTAGTTTCATCCAACAAAGTATAAAGTTTTTCACTTGTTACATCGTATTTTATATTTTCAAAAGAATAATAACTTCCAATATTTAAACAAGCAAAGCCAATTAAAATCAAAATCGATTTTATAATCGTGTGCTTTTTATCAAAAATTTCAATTGACATAGTGGCTAAGAAAAGCCAAAAACCACAAAAACTTATGAAAAATATAAAATCATTAAGCCTTAAAACTCCTCTTAAAACCGAGTCAAAGTGAGAAATAAAACCAAGAGACGAAATAATTTTCACCGTGTCTTGTGAAAAAACTTTAAGCATCAAAGATACGATTTTCTCGCTTCCAATCAAAACAAAGAAAAGACATACCAAAACCGTTGTGATAAAAGCAATTACTTGGTTTTTTGTGATTGATGAAAAAAACAAACCAATCGAAATAAAAGAAGCTGCCAAAAATATATTCGCAATATAACTTGCAATAATTATCCCATTATCAGGGTTGCCAAGGTAATTAACTGTGATAACAAGTGGAAAAGTCAAAGCCAAAGTAATTACAATAAATATTAAAGAAGCAAAAAATTTCCCCAAAACCAACTTTTCAACACCAATTGGCAAAGTAAGTAAAAGTTCCGAAGTCCCATGTTTTTTTTCTTCTGACCACAACCTCATCGAAATTGATGGTATCAAAAACACATATGCCCAAAGATTTATTTTAAAAAACCAAAAAAGGCTCGCTTCATTATTTTTCAAAAAACCACTGAAATAAAATAAAAAAACCGACACAGAAATTAAATATATAACCGTAAACACCAAAGCCAGCGGAGTTTTAAAGTAATTATAAAGTTCTTTTTTAATTATTGCTTTCATCTTTTGTATATTTCCTGAAAATTTGGTTTAAATCTTGGTTTGCAATTTCTTTTAAAGACGCTTTGAATTTAAGACAACCCTTATGAATCAAAGCGATATCAGTCGAAAATTCTTTAACATCTTCTAAAACATGGCTTGAAATTATTGTGATTTTATTCATTTCTTTAAGCCTTTGTTTAAAATCTTGCTTTTGATTTGGGTCTAATCCTTCGGCTGGTTCGTCAAGCAACAATACGGCTGGGTCCGAAATAATCGCCGAAGCCAATGAAACCCTTCGTTTATACCCCTTTGATAAAATTCCAATATCTGATTTTAAAACATTTTTAAGCCCCGCAATTTCGACAACTCGGTCAATTTCTGTTGGTATAAGTTTTTTATTAATCTTTTTTGCTTCTGCTATAAATTTTAAAAAGGATATAACGCTCATATCATGATATAAAGGAGCCCCTTCTGGCATATATCCAATTTTTTGTTTTAATTCATAAGAATCATTATAAAAATCCTTATCAAAAATTTTAACTTCTCCCACGCTTTGCTTTAAGAATCCAGCAATAATCCGCATCAAAGTAGTCTTTCCTGCGCCATTTTCTCCGATTAAGCCAAGCACTTGACCTTCTTTAACATCAAAAGAAATATCATCTAATGCTTTAAAATCATTGAAAAAATGAGTAATGTTTTTTAAACTAATCATAATGGTTACTTTTTTTTTATTAATTAATGTTATATAATCTTAATAAGTAATATACATTTTATTATCGTCTTAAGAAAGGCAAAAAATGAACGAAATTGTAAAAACATCAAATAAATCTAAGGCTCTTGCCAATTCTAAATCCCGCTCATTAAAGGAAAAAGAAACGGTTTATGAGCAAGTATATGTTACCATTTATGTCCATAACCAATTATTTGGAATCCCTGTCGAAAGCGTAAAAGACATCCTTGTTCCTGAAAAAATCGCGAATATTCCTCTTGCTCCTAAGGAAATTGCGGGTGCAATCAATCTTCGTGGTCGTATTGTTACCGTGGTGGATGTAAGAACAAGACTTGGCTTACCTCCAAAAGAAGACGATAATATAATATGCACCACCGTCGAACTTGGACATGAATTATACAGCCTTAAAGTCGACAAAGTTGGTGCGGTTATTCCATTAACCTTTGATAAAATTGAAAAAAATCCAAGCACTTTGCACCCAAGATGGCGTTCAATTTCTGCTGGTGTTGTAAGACTTAAAGAAGAATTGATGATTGTGCTTGATATCGAAAGTTTACTTAACTTTACAAAGTAATTCTTTGAAAGCATTTGAAATAAAAAAGGGTGGAATTTTTAACCACCCTTTTTAAATTATTTATCAATCAAAAATTACCAATTTTGTGCAATCAATTCAAAATATGATTGAGAATGATCACAAGCAGGGCATTTATGAGGAGCTTCAACCGAAGTTGTGGTATAACCGCAATTACGGCATTGCCATACAACCTTTGCATCCTTTTTGAAAACTTTTTCTTGCATAATGTTTCCAGCAAATTCCAAATATCTTTTTTCATGAGCTTTTTCAGCAATAGCAATCGAAGTCATAATTCCTGCGATTTCATTAAATCCTTCTGCCTTTGCAACTTCTGCGAAATTTGGATACATAACTTCGTATTCATATTTTTCACCAGCAGCAGCTTCTTTTAAATTTTCAAGAGTGCTTGAAATAATACCAGCAGGGAAAGATGCAGTAATTTCAACTTCACCACCTTGTAATTGTTTAAATAATCTTTTTGCGTGTTCTTTTTCTTGTTCCGCAGTAACAGTAAATACATAAGAAATTTGTTCAAATCCTTCTTTTTTTGCAGCAGATGCAAAATATGTATAACGGTTTCTTGCTTGAGACTCGCCAGAAAAAGCAATAAGCAAATTCTTTTCGGTTTGACTTCCTTTTAATGTAGTCATTGATAAAATCTCCCTTTTTTTACTTTATTTATAATAAATCTAACAATTAAAGATTAAAACATTTTTTTAAAATTAAGTCAACTCTATCAAAGTCTATAATAACTCCTAATTCTTCGAGTGATGTCATATGGACTCCTTGCAAACCGCAAGGTATAAACCCATCAAAAACTTTTAAATCAGGTGACACATTTAAACAAATACCGTGATATGATATTCCTTTTTTAATTCTTAACCCCATTGATGCGATTTTCATGTCACTAACAAACACCCCTATTCCTTTTTCACAACGATTAGCATCAATTCCCATTTCTTTTAACGAATCAATTATCCATTGTTCCAACAAAAACATATATTTTTCAACAGACAACCCCCTTTTATTCAAATCAAGCATCACATAAATAATTCTTTGCCCTCGACCATGATAAGTAAACTTACCACCCCTGTTCGTTTTTATAACCGGAATATCCACTTTAAAAAGCTCATTATCCTTGGCATTTAAACCTTTTGTTATTACCTCTTCATGTTCCAAAAACCATACTAATTCCTCTGATTTTCCTTCGATTATTTCATCCACCCGCCTTTGCATGAATTCAAACGAGTCTTCATATTTTACCGCATTATTTGATGTTATAAATTCAACCATTACCGCCCTATTTTACCTTTTTTAAAAAAATTTAATATTTTGATATTTTTAGTTTGCTTTTTTAAAAATAAAATGCAATACTTTTTTCCGTATTAAGAACAGGGCGGTCGTGGCGAAATGGTAGACGCGCAACGTTGAGGTCGTTGTGGAGAGATCCTTGGAAGTTCGAGTCTTCTCGACCGCACCATTATTCAAGAGTTAATTTAAAAAATGTCAAAAACAAACAAAATAATATTAATCTCTTGCATTGTATTATTTATTTTTGCTTCCTTCTATTATTCAATTATGTATTTACCTGCAAAAATAAATGTTACTAGTTTCGATTATAAATCATCAAATTACCCATCAAATTACCCTATTTTACGGATTGTTGCGATATCCGATATCTATGCTGGGTCATATCATATTGATGAAAAAAAATTGGAAGAAATCGTAAAACACATCAATCTTTTAAACCCTGATATTGTTTTATTGCTTGGAAATTACATAAATTCTTGGTCAGTGCTTGGCAACCATATAAACCCAAACAGAATTTCCGACATCTTTGCTAACATAAAATCTTCTTATGGAACTTATGCTGTATTTGGCAAAAACGATTCTTTTAGAGGTGAAAAAGCCATAATATCTGCTTTTAATCGCAATAATATAAAAGCTTTGGATAATGAAATAACCACTGTTAATATTGGCCAAAAAAAAGTTTTGAATATTATTGGAATCGACAGCTTTTCTGACGAAAAATTCAACCAAGATTTCATAAATAATAATGAAGACATTAAAAATAATCCTTATATAATAATATCGAATAATCCAAAAAATATTTTATCTCTTGATACCAATATAATAAAAAATGCTTCCTTTTCTTTAAGTGGTATGACTTTGGGTGGTCAGATAAAAATGCCTTGGTTAAAAAATAAAGACATTAAAAAATCAATTAAAAATGCTTATGGTTTTTATAAAATTGAAGAAAACAGCGATATTTATATAACCTCTGGAATTGGCACAAAAACCTATCCTATCCGGATTGGATCTTCTCCTGAAATTTTATTTATTAATCTTTATTCTTCAAACCTTGATTAATATATAATAAAATAACAAATAATTAATAAGTTTAAGATAAAATAACAGTCATGAAGATACTTTATCATTACCCATTGTCACCGTTTTGCAGAAAGATTCGATTAATGCTTTCTGAAAAAGGGCTTTTGTTCCAACTTGAAGACCGCTTTCCATCAAAATTAATGGAAAAAGCACCTCTTGAAGAGCCTCCATTGTTATTTGATGAAAACAATTATATTTATGATCATTATGTTATTGCCGAATATATCGAAGAAGCATATAAAAGCCCTAATCTTTTTGGTGAAACATTGACTGAACGCGCCGAAATAAGACGACTTTCAAGGTGGTTTGATGAAAAATTTTTCTTAGAAGTAAGTTCTCATATTATAAATGAAAAAATCAAAAAAAGACTTGCAGGAGAAGAGCCAAACAGCACTAATCTTTATTATGCTAAAAAAAATTTGAACGATCACTTATTTTATATTTCTCATTTGCTTACAAAAAATGCTAAACTAGCATCTAAATATTTAAGCCTTGCTGATATATCTGCTTCGGCTCATTTGTCTGTACTTGATTATTTAGGAGAAATAAATTGGGAAAAATATCCAGAAGTAAAAGAATGGTATGCTTGCATGAAATCACGACCAAGTTTTAGCCCTCTTTTATCCGACAAAGTTAGGGGAATATTTCCATCTTCTCACTATAAAAATCCAGATTTTTAAAGGATAGTTGTTATGAAAAAAATATTAATTATATCATTAATCGCTCTTGTTTCTTCATGTTCTTCAAGTAAGACTACTTATTATTGGGAAAAAAATGGGGCTGGACCGGATCAATTTGGACGCGACCATGATTATTGCATGGATAAGGCCGATTATTTTCCTTATAATTCTGAAAAAAGCTGGTTTGGACCTGAAACACAGAATATAAGACCTAATTTTTCTGGGAATAAAGGTACTTGGGCTTCTTATGTCCCTTTCAAAGGCGCTCAACCAATTTATGTTAATTATGATTTAAAAGACAATACTGTTGTTTCAAGTTATTATTCAAAATGTATGAAAGATTTAGGTTATGTTCAAAAACAAAAACCTTACACAGGGAGAGAAATCGGTACTTTAAATTGTAACAGCGTAAATTGTGACAGAAGTGATTATGAAAATGGAATATACAAATCTTATTGATGACAACAAACAAACGATTGCTCAAATCTTACCTTCCATGGAAGGTGGCGGAGTTGAAAGAGATACTTTTCATACTGCTATTGCAATAAAAGAGGCTGGATTTAACTCTATTGTTATATCCAATGGCGGGGTTTTAGGGGAAAGACTTGGCCGTTTTGGAGTCCTTCACATAAATTTGCCTGTTCATACAAAAAATCCTTTTAAAATATACTTTAACCACAAAAAATTGGTTAAATTAATTGAAAAATATAAAATAAATATTCTTCATGCAAGGTCAAGAGCCCCTGCTTATTCGGCTTATTATGCTTGTAAAAAGGCTAAAATTCCTTTTTTAACCACTTTCCATGGTTGCCATAAACTTGGGCTTTTTGGTTTAAAAGAAAAATACAATTCCATAATGGCAAAAGGAGATAAAGTCATTGCCGTTTCTGATTTTGTTAAAGAATATGTTGCAAACAATTATAAAATTGATAAAGACGAAATAATCGTTATTAAAGATGGTGTTGATTTAAACATTTTTGACCCTGATAAAGTAAGTACTGAAAGAAAAATTCAAGTAATCGAAAGCTTTAATATCGAAGACGGTAAAACCATTATTACTATGCCTGCACGATTTACAAAGATAAAGGGACATGATTTATTTTTAAAAGCAATCGCAGACATAAAAAAAATAAGAAATGATTTTGCTTGTGTTTTACTTGGCAAGGCAAAGAAAAAATATAAAAAGAATATAATAAAACTTATCAAACAACTTGACCTTGAAGATGTCGTTCATATCAGAGAACAAAGTAACGATATGCCTGCGGTTTATTCATGCAGCGATATTATTGTTTCAAGTTCCATAGTGCCAGAGGCCTTTGGACTTACCATTGCCGAAGCTCAAAGCATGGGACGAATTGTGATTGCTCCTGATTTTGGTGGTACTGCTGAAATTGTTAACAATAATGTTGATGGATTCTTGTTTGAAATGGGAAATTGCGATTCTTTAAGAATGGCTTTAAACAAAGCTTTGAGCATGAATTTAGACGAAAGAAAAATTATGTCCAAAAAAGCTATTGACAATATCAAAAATAACTTTACAATAGATGTTTCTAATGAAAAGTCTATGAAACTGTATAAAGATATTTTGAAATAGGAAAATGTTCGATTTTTTTGCAAATCTTTTTAAAAAGGATGCTAATAGTAACCGTATCAAAAAGGCCCCTAAAATAAAAAAACCACCTAAATTCGCAAGTAGTTTAGGTGATGATAAAAAAATGGGTAAAGGATATAATTATCACATTGATGATAAAGATGCCGTTGTTGAAAATGATGATAGTTATGATTATGCTCTTGACCCAAACGACGAATACAATTTCGACAGAGATGGTAGTGGTGTTGGCGAAGATGATGAAGAAGATGACGAGTTTTTTGGCGACGATGATGACGATGATGATTAGTTTTTAATATTCTAAATTATCCAAAATATCCGACACCTCTTGCATAGATTTAATTACTTCTTGTTTTGCTTCCTTTGGAATTGTATTTAATACTTTTTCCTTTGATTTAAGTTCGTAATTGCTTTTTATATTATCCTTTAAACTTGCATTTGCGTCATTAATATAATCGCCATCAAAAGTATCATAATATATAAAATCACTTAATGA
>JAKJEU010000222.1 GCA_022705265.1 Pseudomonadota bacterium
GTTTATATGGCATTGTCAGTTTGCTATAAAAAGACTCGTCTCGCTTGTGCATAACGATTGGCTGTTGCTATATGGGGGCGGCTTTTACCCATAGTACTATTCACAAATATACAAAACTTTTATATACCTACACCCTTGTCAATGAAAAACGTTTCCAGCCCCTTATAGCAACAGCAAGTTACCACCTGTGCTGTGTCAAAGTTTAATAATCTCTTTTATGAGAGCTTTCCGTGCATAAAATGCCCTACTTATTGAGCCGTGTCCTGCTCCTTTTGTTCTTGCTTGAATCCATTTGCCGTCTTTTCCAGTCAATGATCCAAACCCTTCTGTTACCAACTTTTGACGAATATATTCATAGTCGGTTTGAATTTCTTTAATTAATGTGTCACTTTCAATAAAATCAAAGGATTGAACCTTGAGCAACTCCGACTTTTCGTTATGTTTGCCGTTCCAAGAAACTGCACAATAAACAAGTGATTTTAATTTTTCCCAACAATGACTTTTGAAAAAAGGTGTTTCTTCTAAAACCTTAGGGTTAATCATTGTTATAGCGAAGGTTTCTTTTGGAGCCCAAACACCTTTCACTTGATAAAAAGCAGTTGATTTCAATTCAAAGCCAAGCCCGTTTGGGGCTTGTTTATTGTCATTCGAAAGTCCAGCTAAATGTTCAAGTGTCAATCCTTTCCACCCCTTGTTTTGCTTGCCTTCTTTATAGGTTGTAATTCCGTGTTGTTTTGCTAACTCTGATAAATCTTGTCCAATAAATTTTTCAAGGTTGCGAATTGCTATTACTCTCGTTACCATTATTCAAAAAGTTCTTTATTTGCTGTTAATGCTTTATAACGTTTTATTGTTAAGTCTAAATACTCCTTATTTAAGTCGCAACCTATGTACTTTCTCTTGCCTATAGATGTTGTGGCAATACCTGTTGTTCCACTCCCATTAAAAGGGTCAAAAATTATATCACCGGGCTTTGTAGAAGATAATACAATACGTTTTAGTAAAGCAAGTGGCTTTTGTGTAGGATGTTTGCCAAAAACTTTTTCTTTTGGGGATGGAGTCGGGATGCTCCAAACAGACCTCATTTGCAGTTCAGGTTTTTTAATACTGTCTTCGGGGAAACGCCCATTTTTCATTGCTTCATAGTCAAAATGATGTTTGGCATTTTTGTCTTTTCTTGCCCACAAAACTGTCTCATGTGAAGCAGTAAAAAAACGGCAGCTTAGGTTTGGAGAGGCATTAGGTTTAAACCAAGTTATGTCGTTAAGTAAATGAAATCCAAGTTTTTGCAGCAAAAAACCACACTGGTAAATACTGTGGTAAGTCCCACTAATCCAAATAGTACCTTCTGGTTTTAATATGCGTTTACATTCTTTTATCCATGTTTCATGAAATGCTAAGTCTTCTTCAAACCCACTAGATTTATCCCACTTTCCCTTATTAACACTTACCATTCTTCCATTTTGGCAAGTAAAACCGTCATTCGACAACATATATGGAGGATCGGCAAATATCATATCAATATAATTGTCAGGAAATCGGCTCATTACATTTAAACTGTCCTCATTGTAAAGGGCAAAATTGTCTGTCTTAAAAATCGGTTTGATGCTCTCTTGCACAGTGTTTTTAGAGATGTACCCCACCAAATTTTCTAAAACTAAATCGTTATTTATTGAAGCTTGTTCCATCGTTAATTTAAACATTAATCAAAGTTAAACTTTTATTTTGACCTGGCAATGATTATAAAAGAGATTGTTAGCATAGGGGGTAACGGATTGGCGGTATGTTTTTGTTGCCGATTTCGAAGCACTGTCCTGTCAAGTTACACGAAAGTTTATTAGATGCAGAAATGCTGAAACCCGCACTATCTCGGCAATAAAATATACCGCCTGTTACCAACTGGCCTTCTTTCTTTTCAAGCGACATACCTTTAATATTTTTAATCTGTTCTGTCATTTCGTTTTTGTCTGTTGGGCTGTGCGTTTGCAAAGTTTTATTTTTTTTAGAGGGAGAGGATTTTTTGTTTTTTCTTTTTAATACTCTATACTAAAGTAAGCTCTTTGGCAGGTTTTGGCTATAGCATTGATTTGTGCGACCTGCCAAAGTGCTTACTTTTCAATATATCCTTTTTGAAAAATTTGTTTTCTCTCCAGTTTTATAGTCCTCTTTTATAATGCTATTTTTATTATGAATATA
>JAKJEU010000223.1 GCA_022705265.1 Pseudomonadota bacterium
AAGATTATATAAAGCTTGAAAACCATGCAAAAGAAAACAAGCTTGGCATATGGCAACAAAAAAATATTGTTTTTCCTTGGGATTATCGTAAAAATAAAAGAGAGCAAAATATTAAAAAACCGTAATCCTTGATTAAGTTAAAAAAGTATAGTAGTATTTGAATGCATAAATAAAAATAATATGGAGGGCCTAATAAAATGGATTTTCTTGAAATTGCAAAAAAAAGATATTCTTGCAGAAATTACACAGACAATAAAATCGAAAAAGAAAAACTTGATTTAATTTTAGAAGCAGGAAGAATTGCCCCTACTGGCTCTAATGTTCAACCTTTTAAGGCTTTGGTTATTCAAAACAACGAAGGCTTGGATAAATTAAAAAAATCAATGAATACTTTTAATGCTCCTTGTGCGATTGTGCTTTGCGCTAACCCTGATAAAGCTTGGACAAGATCATATGATGGTAAAAAAATTACCGATATCGATGCAAGTATTGTTTTAACTCACATGATGCTTGAAGCGACAAACCAAGGGCTTGATAATGTTTGGGTTTGTAATTTCAGACCAGATATTTTAAGAACCGAATTTAATGTGCCAAGCGAATATGAAATCACAAGCGTACTTCTTATCGGGTATGGAGTTTCGGAACCTTTATCACCACAACGCCATGATAAAACAAGAAAGAAAACCGAAGATTTATTCATTTTTGAAACTTTTTAAACCTTTGCTTGATAAAAACAATTTATATATTTAAAATAGCCTTATAAAAAATTGTTATAAGGTTATTTTATTATGAACAACAAAGAAATAAATGTCGTTATTCCCGTTTATAATGTGGAAAAATATTTGTCAGATTGCCTTAATTCCCTTATCAACCAAACTTACCCTTATTGGAGGGCTATTTTGGTTAATGACGGTTCAAAAGACAAATCTTATGACATTATGATGGAATTTCAAGCAAAGGATAATCGATTTATATGCTTAACTGGTGAAAACCAAGGCGCTTCCGAGGCAAGAAATAAAGGATTGGAAAAAGTTGATGGCGATTATTTATTCTTTCTTGACAGCGATGATTTTATCCACCCACAAACCTTTGAAATTATGGTCGCAAAGTTAGAAGAAAGTAACGCCGATTTTGTAAGTTTTAAGGCAACCGATGTCGCCGAAGATGCTTGCCTAAGCGGATTTGAAAATTTTGATAAAAATCAAATTTCTGGTCAATTGCTTAAAAAACCTTTTGAAAGTTTTATGCTTGATAAATCTGTTGCCTCTCCTGTGGTTTGGAATAAGATGTACCGATTTGATAAAATTAAAGGTGCAAAATTTTTCAAAGAATTAAGGTACGAAGACGATTATACATTTCTTTTACAAGCCTTAAACAAAATGGAAAGCCATTTAAAACTTGATATAAATCTTTATTTTTTACGCTCAAATCCAAATTCATTAACCCGTAAAGTCAATTATGAAACATATGTAAAAAGTGCATTGGCAAGAATGAGCGTATGCAAAAACCATTTAATTGACAAAGGTTTATATTCAAAAGCAAACCAAGAAATGCTTGAAGCAAATATGGCTAATGATTTTGTAAGAATGCTTATCAGAAAGATTTTAAGAAAGGCAAAGGATAAAAATTTAGCCGAAGTAATAAGAATTGAATTAATCAAATTCATAAAAGACGGCACAATAAAAACAAAGTACCTTAATATATATAAACGAATTTGCGTTTATCTTTTTACAAAAAAGCTTTTTGGTTTGGTTAAAATTTTAATAAGCTTAACTTAAAAAAATAAAGGGGCTAGAATTTCTAACCCCTTTTTAATTATTTTAACGACTATATTTCTTTTTTATCGTCACATAATCCGTTTTACCAGTCCCAAGCAAAGGTATTTCCTCAACCACTTCAATCGTTCTTGGCAAAGCAATTTCAGGCAATCCATTATCTTTATAATAAGAAACGATTTCCTCTGATTTTGCGTCTTTGTTTGTGGTTATTAATAAAATCTCCTCACCTTTTTTATCAGAAGGAATAGCAATAACCGCGTGCATAAATTCTGGATAAAGCTTTTTAACGGCTGTCTCAACACTGTCAAGAGCGACCATTTCACCACCAATTTTTGCAAATCTTTTTACTCTTCCTTTGATGGTAATAAAGTTAAGTTCATCAACCTCAACAATATCGCCAG
>JAKJEU010000035.1 GCA_022705265.1 Pseudomonadota bacterium
GCCAAAGCACCAGCAACCACCGGAGTTGCCATCGAAGTTCCGCTTTTAAAACCATATCCACCAGGAATTGTTGAATAAATACCAACCCCAGGAGCCGCAATACAGTAAGCACTTGCATTTCCGCAAAGGTTCGTGAAATCAGGGAATATTGCAGCATTACCATAAGTTGCTTTGTTTGCATATGTAACCAAGCTTGGGTCATATGCCACAACCGTAATCATATTGCCCATTACTTCTGGTATAGCATAAGGAATGCCAGAATCCGTTGATGGTTGGAAATTTCCTTCGTTACCTGCTGCAAAAACTGCTAATTTGTCATAATTTATCATCGCATTTAATAATACTGAATCATACATAACATAATTTGATGCCAAACTTGATTTATAAGAGGCAACATTAGCAGGAGCATCAATCAAAGAAATCCCAGAACCATAGCTGTTATTTGATATTTTTATACTTGAATTCGCAATCATAGTATTATATGCCGCATTTACCCCAGCACCACTAATTGACAAACCATCAGAAGAAACACCAACCCCAGCAAGTAAAGACGAAGAACCATAAGCAACACCATGCATTCCAACGCCATTTTTTAATGCCCCGATAATACCAGCCACATGAGTTCCATGAGTTCCAGGATCACTTAAAACTCCACCCGTCATCGCATTATAAGATACAGGTGAAATTTTTCCCAAAAATTCAGGGTGAGTTATGTCAATTCCGCTGTCGATTACCATGACCGTAACACCGTTTCCAGTATATCCCATACTGTAAGCAGCAGCAGCATTAACCGCACTTAATGCTCCCATTTCATCGTATTCAGAACCAGCCGAATATGCATATGAGACAAAAGAAATGCTCATCGCACAAGCAAGTAAGTATTTTTTCATATTATTTCCTTAAATAAAAAATTGTTTTACCATGATTTACTTTATTACCATATTTATTTTAAATTTTCCACTTTAAATATAAATTGCTTCATATCCAAAGTAAACTCGTATCCTTTGCAAGCCCAATATTTGCTAAAAACTGTTGGATTAAGCATTAAATCAAGATTTGGTTCAGTTAAAATTACACAATTATTATCCATAACTCCATTATAAGAAATGTAATAATCATAATCTTTTACCATTTCATAAAGACCTAAATTCCCGTTTTTAAAAACAAAAGGAGCAACTTTTTTATATCCCAACATATAATTTATGATTGTGTCATATCCGTTTGAGACATAAGTTCCCTTAATCTCGTTTACCCATTCATATAAATTTAATGCCGTCTCAACCTTTTTATAATTTTTAAGGCTTTTTTTATAACTTGCCACCGACACAAGCATAATAAGGCTTAACAAAACCGTCAAAATAATCGAAATTATTTTTGTTTCTTTTGCTTCTTTAAACTTGTCAAAAATTTCATTTAAACCTTTGCTTAAAACATAAGGAAGAGGCAATAAAACAAAATAAAAAAACGATAACGGCACTTGTTGTTTTAACAAATACGAAAAAGTTATCGCATAAAACACCACAAACCACAAAGCAATGTAATATGACAAATCCGAATATGTCGAAAGTTTTTCTTCTTTTTTGTTTATAAAGTTTAAAACCTCGTCCAAAATAAGAACCAAAAGTCCACACGCAAAAAAGAAAAAAGGCAAGAACAAAGACAATAATAAATGTCCTTTTATGTCTTTTAACGAAGTTATTGCAAGAGTTTTGAAAATATAATCGCTTAAATATATTTCGAAATTTCCAAAATATGCTTTTAATTCCAAAAAATTATTACAAAATATAAGCAAAACCAAAGGAATTAAACCAAGTAAAAAATATGAAGCGGATTTCATAAGTTTTTTTAAATTTATAATTTCCAAAATATCGTCGGTTAAAAATAAAACAATAAGAATAGTTGCAACGAAAACAATATTTTTTAAATCCATTAAAAGCAAATTTGACAAAGATATCGCAAGAAAAAACGACGCCTCTTTTGCATTATTTTTGCTTTCAACCCTTTTAAACGAGGCAAGTGCCAAAAACATGAAAAAAAGCGATATAATTTCAAAATCAGAATTGTTTAAATAAATTCCCAAAATGCCCGCAAAAAAGGTGAGTGAAAAAGCCCTTATTTTCCATTCATATTTGTCTTTTAAATCAAAATCCAAAACGAACAGCATAAGGCAAGCAAATATAAGAAATAAGATCTTAAATCCAATGAAATAAATGGGAGACGACACAAGGTTTTCATAAAGAAAAAAGCCCTCACCAAAATAGCAAAGATTTTGATAAGGGCATTTTCTTATATTAATTAAAACCGATAAAAAAGTCGATAATGACAAACACGCCATTAAAAGCTTTGTAAAATGATTTTTGATTAATGCTTTCATGAGTTAAACTTTTTTAACCTTCAACGCATTACCATCTTCGCCGTAAACCTCGACAATATCCCCGTTTTTAAGGAAATCGTCACTTACGACCAACCACCAACCATCACCGACTTTTATTTTACCGTCAACATATTCGAATTTTTTTCCGACATATTGTTTGGCGCGTAAGTTCAAAGTTCCCTCTTCATCATCTTGTTTTTTCTTAAAAAACTTGTTAACAAAGTAAAGAGTAACCCCTGAGACAATTGCAAAGGTTGCAAATTGCAAACTTATCGCATCGGGAAATACATAAGCCACCGCACCAGTAACCAAGGCGGACAACCCAAACCAAAGTAAAAATACCCCAGGCGCCATGACTTCCAAAGCCATTAAAACCAACGCCAATATAAACCATTTCCAATATATCGCAATTTCAAATCCGAACATTGTTTATTATCCTTTTTTGTTTTTTTCGTCTTTTTCAAAAGAAGCCTTTGCAATTTCAGCAATGCCAGCCACAGAACCAAGTACAGAAGTCGCATCCAGTGGCAACATAAGAACTTTTTGATTATTTGCATTACCGATAACTTTCAAAGCTTCGACATATTTTAAACCGATAAAGTAATTTAAAGCATGAACATCACCGTGTGAAATTGCTTCTGACACATCTTTGGTTGCTTTTGCTTCTGCTTCTGCACTTCTTTCTCTTGCTTCTGCGTCACGGAAAGCAGCTTCTTTTCTTCCTTCTGCGGATAAGATTTGAGCTTGCTTTTCACCATCAGCCTTTAAGATTTCAGCTTGTTTTAAACCTTCTGCTTCCAAAATTTGCGCTCTTTTTTCTCTTTCCGCCTTCATTTGTCTTGCCATCGCATCGACCAAGTCACGAGGAGGAGTAATATCTTTAATTTCGATACGAGTAACTTTAATACCCCAAGGATTGGTTGCTAAATCAACAACTCCCAATAATTTGTGGTTAATTTCGTCTCTTTTTGATAAAAGTTCGTCCAAATCCATGCTTCCCATAACCGTTCTTAAATTAGTCATAACAAGGTTTAATATCGCAAATTTAAGATTTGAAACTTCGTATGCAGCCTTTGACGCATCAAGCACTTGGTAAAACACAACGCCGTCCACTCGGACCATTGCGTTGTCCTTTGTAATAACATCTTGTGAAGGAACATCTAAAACTTGTTCTCTCATATCAAGTCTTGAACCAATTGCATCAACAAAAGGAATTATGATATTAAGACCAGGTTTTAAAGTCATGGTGAATTTTCCAAATCTTTCGACATTGTGTTGTTGACCTTGTGGCACAACCCTTACCGCCATTTTTATAAATACCACTGCAAAAACGATGAGCATTATAGTAAAAGTACTTAAACCGCCGTCCATATTTTAATTCTCCTTACATTAATTTGTTATTCGTTTGATAAATTAAAGTTTTTATAGTAACCTTTAATTACATAAAGGATATTATTTATTATAATTTTTGTAAAGATATTATGAACAACACGGTAAAAACATTGAACAAATTAAGCGTCGACGAAGAAGAGCAAAGATATTTGGATTTTTTGCCCGAAATTGCTGGGTCAAACCTTAATCCTAAGACTTTGCTTGCCACCGATTACCTCAATCTTTTTAACGAGGTCATCATGTTGCTTGAAATTTCCATCGACATGCCCGAAATGTTGGAAGAATGCCGTAATTGGAAACCAAAAAGTTATAAACAACATTTCAGAGACAGCCACATCGCCGACAAAGAAATTGCAATCAAGGCTTATGATTATGTTCCCTCAAAATATAAAAAACCTTTTGAAGATGCTGTTGTACAAATAAGTTTTATTGTGATAAAAACATTGCAAAATGCTGATAAAGCTTTGGCTAAACACGACCTTGAAGAATTCAAATTCGTAATCGCAAGAGGTCTTGAAACCATAAAAAGCTTTTCTAGCATTGCTGATGGAATTATCCATGGTTCGGAAAAAACCATGAGCCAAGACGAAATTGATATTGCTTATAAAACTTTGGGAGTTACTAAATAAAGTGCCAAAAATTACAATTATTGTTCCTGCATATAATGTTGAAGGTTATATCACGGAATGCTTATCTTCGATAAAAAATCAAACTTTTACCGATTTTGAATGTCTTTTAATCGACAGTTCTTCTACCGATTCTACTTTAAAAATCATGCAAGAATTTGTGAAAAACGACCAAAGATTTAAGGCTTTTAAAATCGATAACCAAGGAATAAGCAAGGCAAGGGCGTTTGGGCTTCAAAATGCCGAGGGTGAATATGTTTCTTTCGTGGACAGCGACGATTTTATAACCCACAACTATATTGAAAGCCTTTATAACGAAGCGGTCAAAACTGGGGTTGATATTGTTGCGAACACTCATGTAACCAGATATTATTCCGATACAAAACAAAAAGTAAAATCCAACAAACATGATGTCGGCGTTCATGATATTACTCCTCAATTAATATATAAAAGTATTGGCTTAATCGTGCTTTGGAACAAGCTTTATAAAACCGAATTCTTAAAAAAACACCATGCCAGCTTCCCAATTGGAAAAGTCCACGAAGACAATTATTTTTACGCCTTAATCATGCCTTATTTAAAGCAAATCGCCATCATAAACGAACCAAGTTATTTTTATCGTGTAAGACGCCCTGATTCCATTATGTTTAACGCAAGAAAAATCAGCGATAAACACGATATGTTAGATGTGTTTTTGGCTTTGAAAGAAAAATATATAAAAGAAGGCTTGATTAACGATTATATTTTGCCTTTTGGGATATTGCGTTCTCAATTCAAACATTTTAACGACAAAAGAAAAATGCTTAACATGATTTATGATGCGATATCCGACCTTGATATTGATATGAGACGGTTAAGAAGCAAGGACAAGGCTTTTGTTCGCAATGTTTTGAATAAAAATTATTATACTCTTTTAATTAAATCATGGTTTTAAATGTACGATGTAATTGTTGTGGGAGCTTCGTTTGCGGGGCTTAATGTGTCTTATCACCTTGCGTCAAAAGGTTTAAAAGTTCTTGTAATCGAACAAAAACCTTCTGTGGATGCTGGACTTAAAAGCACTGGAATTTTGACCAAAGAAGCCTATGACTACCTTACCCCTTTTGAACTTAATGTAAATGAAATTAAAACCGTAAATTTATATTCCCCAAGCCTTAAAAAATTGGAATTAACCAATGAGGGATATGCTTTTTACACCACGAATTTAGGTGGGATTTTGACCGAAATGTATGAAAAGGCAAAAAGCAAAGGAGTCGAGTTTAAATTCAACCAATTTTTTGACACAAGCTTTACCAAACAAGCACGATTTATTATCGGAGCAGATGGAGCCGATTCGGATATTGCAAAAATATTCAAATTAGACAGGAATAAAAAATTTTTAATTGGTTATGAAATCCATGTAAAAAACCATAATTTCAGCGATAAACAAAGCTTTTCGTGCTATCTTGACCATAATTTAGCAAAAGGTTATATCGGTTGGGTTGCCCCCTTTGATGACCATATCCAAATTGGCTTAGCGGGGTTAAAAGGTTCGAAATTAAACCTTGAAAAATTCGTTAAAAAACTTGGACTTGCAAACAACATAAATGATTTAGAAATCGTTGAAAAAAGAAGCGGGCTAATCCCTGTAAACGGTCCTTTGAAACGATTTTTTGATGACAAAATAATATTAATTGGCGATGCCTCGGGGCTTGTTTCACCGTTAAGTGCTGGGGGAATTTACCCTTCTCTTATATTCAGCGAGAAAATTGCGGGGCTTTTATATGACCATCTTGAAAATAATGCCCCTCACCCAGGCTTGATAATCAAAAAATCATACCCTGATTATCGTTTCAAAAAGCTTTTAAGGTTTGTTATTAATTTAATGCCAAATTTCATGTTAAATATTTGTTTTTACTTGCCATTTTTCAAACAATTTGCAACACAAATGTTCTTCCATGAAAGAAAATATTAAATTTTATGAAAAAATATAAAAAAAGTTCTTGCAAAAAATAAAATCTATGATAAATTAACTCCTGTCATTTCGATTGGAGGGGTGGCAGAGCGGTTTAATGCACCGGTCTTGAAAACCGACGTAGGGCGACCTACCGTGAGTTCGAATCTCACCCCCTCCGCCATTTGATAAAAACAAGCCACCTGATGAAGGTGGTTTTTTTATTATGAAAATTTGGTGAGATTCGTTTACGAACGGCCGTGAGGTCGGTGACGAAATATTTTTGATAAAAAATATTAAGGAACGACGCATGAGTTTTAAAAAAACGAAGGCGGTTCATGAAATGAACGAGCGTTAGCGAGCAACCTCACCCCCTCCGCCATTTGATAAAAACAAGCCACCTGATGAAGGTGGTTTTTTTATTATGAAAATTTCAATTTTAGCCTTTAAATATTAAAAATATTCGATTAATCCATAAATAATATATAAGAAAAATCGCATTTCTAATCATTTTTTATATCATAAAGTTTTATTAAGGTATTTCGCTACCACTTTATCGAATCCTTTTAAACCTTATCAAAAACACATAATTAATATTTATTAACAGGTAATAAAATTTTAGATTGTTGAAAAAAATCTATTTTTAGTATATAATGATATTTAATTTCAACCAAAGAAATGAGGTTACCTCCTATGCTTTCTTTTATCAAAAACATCAAATGTACCACCCTATCCATTATTATAAACATCTTGATTGTTATTGGAATTTCCTCGGTATCGATCACGAATTTATTTTCTTTTAAAACTACTTTGTTAAATGAAAAAATTGAGCGAACAAAAAACATAATCGAAACCGCGAATAATATCGCTTTATCCTTAAACCAGATGGAAAAAAGCAATAAAATATCAAAGGGCGAGGCTCAAAATAGAGCAAAAGAAATAATAAGGCAAATGCGATATGATAATGGTAATTACATTTGGATTCATGATTATGATAATAACGGAGTATTGCACCCTGCCTTTCCTCAATATGAGAATGTTTCGATAAATAATTTAAAAGACGACCATAAAAAGTTTTTCATATCTGATATAACCAAACAAGTTCTTAAAAACGGCGAGGCTGTGCTTTATTATAATTGGAGAAAACCAAATAAAAACGAAGCTTCTTTAAAGGTTAATTATTCAAAAAGTTTTAAAGATTGGAATTGGATTTTAAACACCGGAACTTGGGTCGATGATGTAAATGCGATTTTTTATGAAAAAATGAAACAAAATTTAACCATAATGTTTTTCATTCTTTTCATCACACTCACCCTTACCCATGTTTTTTCAAAATCGATAAAAGATGCGGTTGTTAATCTTAGCGAGGCTATGGTCAAAATTTCCGAAGGCGATGTTTCGGTAAAACTTGATAAGTATTTTTTAA
Source organism: Pseudomonadota bacterium (assembly GCA_022705265.1). Classification (GTDB taxonomy): domain Bacteria; phylum Pseudomonadota; class Alphaproteobacteria; order JAKJEU01; family JAKJEU01; genus JAKJEU01. The sequence continues at coordinate 7,752 of JAKJEU010000035.1, forward strand.
AAAATGAAATCGGAGTAATGGCAAAAAAGCTTGAAATATTCAGAAAAAATATAATAAGAAACAAGGAACTTGAAACCTTAAATCATGAAGAACAAAGATTGAAAATGGAAAGACTTGAAATCATTGAACAAATTATTCATGATTTTGAAAACCCGATTCTTAACATTGTTGATGTTTTTTCTTCGGCCTCTGTGGAGCTTAACGAAACTTCAAAGGTTATGAGCGACATTTTAAAAAATACTGTCAAACAATCAAATATCGTTGAAAAAGCATCAAAACAAGCGGCGGAAAATTCAAAAACTGTTGCTGCTGCGACCGAGGAATTGTCCAATTCTATCCTTGAAATTTCAAAACAAGTAAATAACGAAGCAAAAATTACAAGAACCGCGGTTAATGAGATTAATTCCACAAATTCTGTTATCGGGTCTTTGGAAAAATCGGCGGAAAAAATCAGCGAAGTTATCGGAATTATTACCGATATTGCCAACCAAACCAATTTACTTGCTTTAAATGCGACGATTGAGGCGGCTCGGGCGGGCGATGCTGGTAAAGGGTTTGCTGTCGTGGCTAATGAAGTTAAATCTTTGGCAAATCAAACCGCAAAGGCAACCGAAGAAATTTCAAGCCAAATTTCCGACCTTCAAAGCAAAACTGACCAAGCGGTAAGTGCAATTTCAAGAAGTGGCGACATCATTAAAAAGATGAACGAAATTTCGGCAACCATTGCTTGTGCTGTGGAACAACAAAGTGCGGCGACTGATGAAATTTCAAAAAATGTCGAGCAAGCTTCGAAAGGAACTACCGAAGTTTCAAATAATATCCAAGGTGTAACCCAAGCGGCAAGCGAGACGGGTTCTTCTGCTCATCAAGTTTTGTCTGCCTCAAAGGAATTGGCCGAAAAATCACAACTTTTGAAAAGCCAAGTCGATAACTTTGTTGAAAGAATCAGAGCGGTATAATTTTAACTTGACATAAATATAAAAAACAGCCTATATTATTAATGTTGGCTGTTTTTTATGCTTGATTCTTTTTGCCATCAATCTCATATAAAGAGTCATGCATTTTATTATGGGTGGTGTGCTATGTTTGAATTCATCAAAAACCTTAGGATAGGTAAGCGGTTCTTAGTCATTAATGCAATTATCATCATCGGCGTTTTATCCGTTGCGGTGATTAATCTAAGAGCTTTGCGAACAGAACTGTTGAACGACAGAATTGAAAAGACTAAAAATTTGGCAGAGGCTGCGACTAACTCGGTCAAGCTTTATTACCAACAAGCAAAAGCCGGAGAGCTTAGCGAGGCTGAGGCAAAGGTAAGAGCGATTCAATCTGTCAAAGGCATGAGGTACGATGGCGACAATTATATTTGGATACATAACTATAACAACATAATGTTAATGCACCCTGCAAGCGCTTCGTTAGAAGGTCGTGACTTTGGCTTAATCAAAGACACCGACGGCAAGGCATTTATCGTCGAAATGACCGACAGTGTAAAGTCAAAAGGCGAGGCTTTGGTCTATTACAACTGGGCAAAACCAAATGAAACCCTCCCTTCTTTAAAGGTTTCTTATGCTATTGGCTTTCCTGAATGGGACTTTATCATGGTAACAGGGATTTGGATTGACGATGTTGATGAAATCTTTAAACAAAGAGCCATCGAAAGCTTGATTGCATTGTTTATCATTCTTTTCATTGCCTTAACCTTATCAAGCCTATTTTCAAAAAGCATCACCAACCCTTTAAAAGGTTTAGGTGGACTAATGATAGACCTTTCAAATGGCGACACCAAAATAAATGTGTCCTCATACCTTGATAAAAGCGAAGTCGGCGATATGGCAAGAAATGTTGAGACTTTCCGTATTAACACGATAAAAGCCCAAGAATTAGAGGCAATCCAGAAAAAAGAACAAGAAAGACAAATCGAGCGGTTAAAAGAGCTTGAAAAAGTTATTCAAAACTTTGAAACTTCGATTTTGGAAATTGTCGAAACCGTTTCCTCAGCCTCGACCGAACTTAATTCCACCGCCGAAAGTATGTCAAAAATTTCAGAAAATACCGCAAACCAAGCTTCTGCCGTCGCTGCTGCTTCGGAACAAGCGGCTGCTAATGTTCAAACTGTGGCTTCTGCGGCCGAGGAACTTTCAAATTCTATTCTTGAAATTTCAACCCAAGTAAACCACGAAGCTCAAATTACAAGGCAAGCGGTAAACGAAATTAATGTTACGAATTCAGTTATGGAATCTTTGGCTGACAGTGCAAGACGAATAAGCGAGGTTATCAAACTTATTACTGACATCGCAAACCAAACCAACTTGCTTGCTTTAAACGCAACGATTGAGGCGGCTCGCGCGGGTGAAGCGGGCAAAGGCTTTGCTGTGGTGGCAAGTGAGGTCAAAAACCTTGCTAACCAAACCGCAAAAGCAACTGATGAAATCGCCGAACAAATTTC
>JAKJEU010000224.1 GCA_022705265.1 Pseudomonadota bacterium
AAGGCTTCAAGATGCTGAAAACGCATTCAAAGACAGTGCTATTGCTATGGATGTTATTTCCTTTATAAAATCAGATTCAAATCGTCAAGTATGTCAACCAGAATAATTGGACTTATAATTGGTGGAGGGGAACTTCCGAACAAAGCCATTGAAAAGCTTTTAAGCTCTAAACAAGAATTTAGAGTTGTTGCTTTGAACGGTTTTACGGAAAAGTCCCCTCTTCTTGATAAAACTAAACATATTTTTGTAAAACTTGGCCAAGCTGGTAAGGCTATAAAGTTTTTAAAACAAGAAAATGTTAATGACATTTTGATGATTGGAAATGTCAAACGCCCTTCGTTAACTTCACTTATTCCTGATTTATGGACGGCTAAATTTTTGGCTAAGGTTGGTTTCAAATCTCTTGGCGATGATGGAATTTTAAAAGCAATATCTGATGAACTGAGATTAGAAGGTTTCAATTTAATCGGTATCCAAGACATTTTGGATGATGTTATTGCAAAAAAAGGCATATTAGGAAAACATAAACCTAATGAAAATGCTTTAAACGACATCAAAAGAGGAATAGCAGTTTTAAAGGCATTAAGCCCGCTTGATATTGGGCAAGGTGTAATCGTTCAACAAGGGCTTATATTAGCGGTTGAAGCGATTGAAGGCACCGATAAAATGTTAGAGCGAACAAAAACATTGATAAGAGAAGGAAATAAGCCTATTCTTATTAAGATGAAAAAAGTAAATCAGCATGATAAACTTGATCTTCCAACAGTTGGAAGTCGTACCGTAATTAATGCTTATAACTGTGGACTTCAAGGTATTGCTATTCATTCTGGCAACTCTTTGGTTGTGGATTTTGATGAAATGGTAAAAAGAGCTGATGAATTAGGCTTATTTATTTATGGGTATGATGATGAGTAAAGAAAATCCTTTGATATATATGATTGTTGGCGAGTCTTCTGGCGACTTGTTGGCATCAAGATTTATGAAATCTTTTATAAAAACAACCGATGGCAAGGCTAAATTTACTGGGCTTGGTGGCGAAAGCATGAGCGAGCTTGGTTTTAAAAGTTTGTTTGACATTTCCGAACTTGCAATAATGGGATTGGTCGAAGTTTTGCCTAAAATCCCTGCATTAATAAAACGAATTAACCAAGTTGTGAATGATATTAAGGAAAAAAAACCTGATATTATTCTGTCTGTTGATAGTTGGAGCTTTGCTGCCCGCGTTTTGAAAAAGGTAAAGAAAGAAAAACTTGATATTCCTTGCATTCATTATGTCGCACCTCAAGTTTGGGCATGGAAAGCGGGTCGTGCTAAGACTATGTATAAATATATTGACCATTTATTATGTCTTTTACCACAAGAGCCTCAATATTTCACAAAGCACAATTTAAAGGCGGATTTTGTTGGTCATCCAGTCATCGAAGGTGGTGCGGGGCTTGGTAAACATGAAGATTTTATGTTAAAAAACAACCTCAAAAATGATGATTTGATTATTACCATTTTGCCAGGAAGCCGTAAGAATGAGGTTAAATATCTTTTGCCTGTTTTTGAACAAACAATCGATATTTTAAAGGCTAAATACCCTAATTTAAAGGTTATTTTACCTCTGGTTAAAACCGTTAAAAGCAAAGTTTTAAGAGCAATTCAAAGTTGGAATGTAAAAGTAATTACAACCGAAGGAGAAGGTGAGCGATATGATGCCTTTGCCTCATCAAAAATTGCTTTGGCTGCTTCTGGGACTGTAAGTTTGGAATTAAGCAAGGCAAAAGTTCCTCATATAATTGCTTATAAAGTAAGTCCTTTGACAGCATTTTTAGCAAAAAGGCTTATTAAAATCAAGTTTGTAAACCTTATTAATATTTTAGCAAATAAGGAAATTATTCCTGAAATGTTGCAAGAAAATGCTAAGCCTGTTTTACTTGCTCAAAAACTTGATGAAATGATTAAAAACAAATCTATCCGAGAAATGCAAATATCTGAAAGTTCGGAAGTTTTAAATAACAAACTTAAAAATGGCGACACCCTTCCAAGTGATTTGGCAAGCAAAATCGTGCTTAGTTATTTAAAATAATTGATTGGTAATTAGCGTCGGCAAAGCCTGCAAATATTGCTTTG
>JAKJEU010000036.1 GCA_022705265.1 Pseudomonadota bacterium
TGCCTTTAAAAAGCTTATTTTCAAAGCGGTCTTGCACGGGTTAAAAATACTATGACTAATTCGTGCCAATTAATCACTGCTTTACTTTTAATATTTTTTGTGTATTAAATCAAGAAAAAAGGAGTAAATTTTCATGAACGAACTTGATAATCAATACAAAAAAATTATAAAAGACATTCTTGACAACGGTTTGCCTAAGCAAAACACTATATCCGTGACTGGAACTATGATTAAACACAATATGGCTGATGGCTTTCCGATTATTACTTCGAAATTTGTTCCAATTAAGACCGTTGCTACGGAATTAGAATTTTTCATCAAGGGTTTGAACAAAAAAAATTGGTTAAAAGAGCGAAAATGCAACATTTGGAATGGTTGGTGCAATCCCAAAAAAGTTCCGATTAAACTTCGTAAAAATTCTGATAAATTAAAAGAATTCCAAGCAAAAGAAAATGATTTAGGCGAAATTTATGGTTATCAATGGAATAATTTTGACAAACCTTTAAATAAACTTAAATACCATTTCCGCCGTTTATTTTTAAGGGATAAATTCATAAATCAAATTGATTATGTTTTATCCGAACTTAAAAACAATCCATCATCAAGAAGATTAATGGTTTCGGCATGGAATCCCAATCGTATTGAACATATGGCCTTACCTCCATGTACTTTTGCGTGGCAAGCAAGTGTTAGAGGGGATTTTATCGACCTTGTTTGGTATCAAAGAAGTTGCGATGTTTTTCTTGGGCTTCCTTTTGACATTGCTTCTCATGGGGTTTTGTTACAATTACTTGCTAATGAAAGCGGTTATAAAGTTGGTACATTAACTGGATTTTTGGCGGATACTCACATTTACAACAACCACCTTGACCAAGCAAAACAACTAATTGAACTTCCAAGTTATCCTTTGCCTACTTTGAAAATTGAAGAAGGCTTTGACAAAGTAAGGACTTTTGAGGCTTCCAAAATATCAGTTGAAAATTATCAACATGGTCCAAAAATTTCTGCCGAAGTTTCGGTAAACCAACCTATTTTCAACATGAAAGACAAAAAGTGATAAGAATTTTAATTGCTGCGATTGATAAGAACAGAGGTATGGGACAATCAAAATCTCTTTCTGGACTTCCTTGGCATATCCCTAACGAAATGGCGTATTTTCGCAACATTACAAAAGGAAATGGAATTGAAGGCAAATACGCTCTTGTAATGGGAAGTGTTACTTATAAGAAAATATTGTCTCTTAAAAACGGTGGTGCCGAAGTCGACCTTGAAACTTCTGAACCTTTGAAAATGAAGGGCAGAGATGTTTTATTACTATCCTCAAAAAACTACGAAAATCACAAAACTTTTAAAACCCTCGAAGAAATAAGCGGATATGATGCTTTATTTATTTGCGGAGGATTAAAGGTTTATGATTATGCCATCAAAAACGGTTTAGTTGATTATATTTTATTATCAAAAATAAAACAAAGCTTTGAATGCGACGCTTTTATGGGAGAGATTGAACAAGGAATGGAATTAATTGACACTATTTCTTTTGATGAGTTTGATGTTTTGGCCTACAAGGCAAATAAAAAAGTTGAAAGCAATCTTTTTAATCAACTGCTTTCAACCTTAAAATAAATTACAACAAAAACTTATTTAGAAAGTGTTTTTATCATATTTGAATTGTTTAAATATGGGTTGTTTTTAGCATAGAAAACAGCCATTTTGCCCATTTTATCCACCGCCAATTTATCAGCCCCAGCTTTTAACAAAAAATCCATTATGTAAGGCATTCTTGTGCCAATAGCCGCAACAGATAATGCCGCCATTCCATTTTTATTCTTGTAATTAATATCAGCCCCGATATCAAGCACCGCTTTAACAATATTCATATCTTGGTTTGCCGCGATTGCTTCGAAAAGCGGAGTATTACCATTATTGTCTTCAAAATTTACATTTGATTTTGCCAAAACATAAATAACTTCTGGCAAATTGTTTGATGCCGCAGCATGAGACAAAGCATTCTTTCCAAGCTTATCCAGCTGATTAACATTGTCAAATTTTTCGATTAACATTCTTATGATTTTCAAGGAATTATCTTTATTATCTTCTTTTGGAAAATTTGATTTAATTAATTCGCCAGTAAAAACATCTTTGATATTTCTTTTTACATAATTTGTAATATTGCTTCCATTTCCAGCCACCGCATACATCAACGGAGTAACACCATTATAATCGACATCATTAACCTCGGCTCCATTGTTAATTAAAGTTTTGATTACTTCTGGGTTATTGTTGAAACTTACCGCATGCATCAAAGCCGTTTTTCCAGATTTATCGCGTTCGCCAACATTTGCACCAAGTCTTATAAGTTTTTGGATAACCTCGGCATCATAATTAAAGCTTACCGCCCTCATCAAAAGAGACAAACCAAATCTTGGCTCTTTTTCATTGATATTATAACCATTTTGTAAAAGACTTGATAATTCATCATATTTTACATTTCCAATTTCTTGGTACAATTTACTTGGCTTATATTCGTTCGCATAAGCGTCAAAAGAAAATAAAACCAAAAACAATAAAATCAATCGCTTTAACATGTTTTTACCATTCCTTAAAAATTTTAATAACTTTAAAGATGATACATTATTTATTGATTTAAAACAAAGGTTAATTATTTAGAAAAATTGTCTTGTTTTTTATTTAAAACCATCAAAGAAAAATTTTTCTTGCTCCAATTTTCTTTAAATTCTTTAATTTTATCTTTATCAATTCCTTTTATTTGCTCGTCTTTTATCGTCTCGGGAATATATTTTAAATTAGGACAATTATCAATTCGAATATAAGAATTACTTTCAACTTTATCAGGAAGCGAGGTCAAGTTTTCAAGATTTTCAAGATAAACGCTTCCACCAACTTTTAAAGATTTAGGCAAAGTTTTCAAAGATTTACAATCAGAAATATACATACTCCCTCCAACCTTCATCTTATTAGAAGATAAATTTTGAATTTTTGAATTTCCAGAAATTTCAAAATCCTCTGCCACTTCCAAATTTTTTGGAAAAATTATATCAACATTTATCTTATCTTTTTTTGATATTTGAAAACTTTGAACTGCCTCAAAGGTATCATTATTATCTTTTATAATATCAACATTCACACCCAAGGCTTTATTAAAATCTTTGAATAACATTTGCTTGTCTTCATCAAAACTTTTTATCACAGGAGTTTCAGTCGCAAACATAGCAATATAAGTAGTGTTTTGAAGTTCAAACAAACCTTCCGCATCTTTATCATTCAACATTTGTTTATTGATTTGTTTCATCGTGTCGTCAACTTCCAAACCTCTTTTACCAATTGGAAGAGAAAAATCATAAATCTTTTTGCCATCAAACGGATTTTTATATTGAGAACCAATCGCACGAAAAACCACTTTATTCATATTATTTTTATGAAATCCACGATAAACCACCGAACCTTTTGCTATGTCATCTTCCAACACATAATGATTATTAACCCCTGTTGACCTTAACCCAAGCGGATGAAAACAAGTCCATTCCGGAGCATTATACGCAGAAGAAGTTGCAATATCGTATGGGTCTTTTGAAACCATAACAATATTTACAGGAGTATCATTTTCATGAGAAAAACCACTCATTCCCGAAGAATATTCAAGTTTTTTATTAATATCTTTATAATAAGATTTTAAATCGTCGCAAGTTTTTTTAAATGTCATCATCACATTAGGCACAAGATTATCATTAAATTTTTTACCCATATGATAAAACAAAAGCTCGCTTTTATCATACGCACGGCATAATTCTTCGTTTTTAAAAACTTCGCCTGCTTTTGCTTGCTCTTTTCTTGTTCTTATCAAAGCTTTGAAATTATTATAATTACCCTTTTTTAAAACCGAAAATAATTGGTCATCTTTATAATCCAATTTATTAATATTAAGACTTTCGATAAATTTTAAATTTTGTGAAAAAGCATGAATTGGTTTTATCTCAGCCCCATTAAAAGAAATCCTTGGATTTCCCTTTACTTCCTTTAACGAAAACTCTTTACCATAAGGTGTGGTAAATTCATTCAAATCATTGCAAAAAGAGGTTATATAATCATTAATTGGATAAATATCTTGGACTTCCAAAAAAACTTTGTCTTTGTCTTTTAAAATCTCTGGATATTCTGGATTAAAAGCTTGCTTTTTATTTAAACCGTTGTTAATCGTTTTATCAAGTAACTCCTTATATCTGTGTGCTTTTATTGGTAATTCTTGTTCATATTTTTGAACAGCTTCGACATGATTATCAGACTTTAAAACCGATAAAATATCACCTTTAACGCTGTCGATATCAAACCCATCATAAGAATTTTTATTATCCTCAATATCCATGCCGTAAATAGCACAAGTTTCAAATATTTTTCCAACTGAATTTAAAACTTTGTCATACGAAGAAAGGTCTTTTGAAACCCCATTTTGGACCAAAAACTCTTCGCCTTGTTTTTTATAATTTAAAAAAGTCAAATCATAAAGTTTTTTTACTTCTTCATCGGATAAAATTCTAAATTTCATTTTTTAATGCCTTTATTTTGAATTATTTCCAAACTTAGCTCTTTTTGCCATTTGAAAATTTTGATTATTTTTATAATTTTCTTTTAAAACCATAACCTCTTCAAAAGACAAGCCCTTAATTTTGTTTTCAGGAATATTGGTTGGGATATATTTTAAATTTTCACAATTATCAATTTTAATATTACCTTCCACATTAAGATTTTCTGGCAATGAAGTAATATTTTTACAATTTGAAATTTCAAAATCACCCCCAACCTTTAAATTATTTGGAAGAGCCTTTGTTTTTGAATTATCTTTTAAACAAAAATCTCGTTCAACCTCCAAAGATTTTGGAAATTTGATTTTTACATCAATTTCATCTTGCCTGTCATCTTTTTTAAGCTTAAAACTTTTAACTTTTGATACTTGGTTTTCATCAACAACTTCATTACCCAAGATTTTTGACAACTCTTTAAAATCAAATTCTTTATTTTCATCAAGCTTTGTAATAGTTGGAACTTTCAAAGGAATTCCCGCAGCAGCCTCGGCCAAACCTTGATGTTCGAATAAATCAGCAACATTTTCGCGTTTAAAAACACCGCTAACTTCTTTATCATTTAAAAGATTTTTTGTAATTTCCTCGAAACATTTTCTTCCATCTAAATCACATCTTCCTGCTGGGTTGTTTACATCATAAATAACCTCGCCTTTGTCATTTTTATAAGAAGCAACCACCGAACGAAATACAGGATTAAGTTTTTCATCAAGTGCAGCCATATAAAGCCCACCTTTTTCAATGATAGTTTTTACAACATGATGCTTATTTTCGCCAACTTCCTTACCAACAGGGTGAAAACAAGTCCTTGCCGGAGCATTATAAGCAGAAGCCGTAGCAATATCATACGCATCTTTTGAAACCATGATAATATTTACAGACTTATCCGCATTTTCGCTTTCAGACTTTTTCATACCCGAAGCAAAGCCAAGCTTTGACATTATGTCTTCATAAAAACTATCCAATCTTACTCTTGCCATCATGAAATTTGAAACTTCATCATCAAACATAGAGCTTTTAAGTTTGTTTGCAAAGCTGTAAAACAACAATTCATTTTTATCAAAGGCACGGCAAATTTTTTCGTTTTTAAATTCTTTGCCCTCTTTTGCTTGTTCTTTTCTGGTTCTTAAAATCGCTTTTAAATCAGAAAAATTACCTTTTTTCAACACCGCAAAAAGTTGTTTATCGCTACCATCAACTTCGATATTTTTAAATTCTTCTAAAACCTTTTGAGATTGCATAAAATTATGATGAGGTCTTATCTCTTGGTTATTAAAAGTAATTCTTGGGTTGCCTTTTACATCTTTGACCTCAAAACTTTTGTTATAAGGCTTTAAAAACTCGCTCAATTCCTCGCAATATGAAGAGATATATTCTTTTACTGGATACATATCCTCAACTTCGATATAAACCCTGTCCTTATCTTTTAAAATATCAGGGAATTTTGGATTAAAATCTTTTCTTAAATCCAAACCTTCCTTCATAGTATTATCGACAATTTCCTTATATTTATGAGCTTTTATTGGTAATTCTTGCTCAAATTTCTTTAAATTTTCGGCATAATTATCAGAATTTAAAATTTCCCTTACCTCTGATAAAGTTTTTATTTGACCTTCTTCGCTTATTTGGTATTTATCAAGCTTATCAAGCCCATATTTTGAACAAGTTTCAAATACAGAAGTACATGAAGACAAAACTTCCTCATAATCCTTATTATCTTTTTTAAAACCAACCTCGTCTAAAAATTTTTTTGCATCATTTTTATGCTCGTTTAATGCTGATTTTTTAAGGTTTTCAACTTCTTTTTCCGATAAAACTCTAAACTTCATAATAAAAGAATCCTTGCTAATTTAACTTTACAAGGATTCTAACATTTTTAAGACAAAAATTCCAGTCAATTTTGTCTATTTTTTATAATTTTTCATAGTTCTAATCAAAATTTCATTTTCCAAATCACTTCCGATTGAAATTCTTACGCCACCTTTGATTTGACTTTCAAAAGAACGGACTAAAATTTCGTTTTCAAAGCAATGTTTTTTAAAATCGTCGCCATTGTCAACTATGATAAAAACATAATTAGTTTTAGTCTTAAAAACTTTTTTAACATAAGGAAATAACTCCAAAGCATCTTCCAAAACTTTTTTGGTTTTAAGGATATTCCCCGCATTTTCTTTTGCTTGGGATAATAATTTTTCCGAACCGAACACCCCTTCTGCGACCTTTATTGCTGGCATAGACAAGGAATAAGGAGGCATAATTGCTCTTATAATTTCGGCGATTTCATGATTTGCAATCAAAGCGCCAAGCCTTAAACCTGCAAATCCGTAATATTTTGACAAAGTTCTTATAATCATTAAATTATCAAATTCATCGATTTTTGACATAAAACTTTCAACCTCAGAAAATTCAATATAAGCCTCGTCCACCACTACTATTGCTTTATCTTTTAATGCTTTTAACAAATATAAAATATCATCTTTATGAATTTCATGACCCAAAGGTGCCGAAGGATTAACCAAAAACACCACTTTTGCCTTTGTTATCTCTTGTTGCTTAATTATTTCAGCCACATTAAGTTGATAATTATTTTGTTCCATCAAAGGGACTTTAATAACTTTTCCGCCTTGAACTTCGGTATAAAATTGATACATAACAAAGGTCGGAGGCGTTATAATCACGCTTTCCCCTTCGTTTATGAAACATCTTATTATCAAGTCAATTGCTTGGTCGCCACCAGAAGTTATGACAATTTGTTCTTCTTTTGCTTTGTAAGCTTTTGACAAAGAATGTAGCAAAAACTTTGGTTGACTTTCCGGATAACGATTATAAGGAGATTCGAAATCTTCGCTTGCAAGATATGGATTTTCATTTGCATTAAGCAAAATTTTCTCACCCATAATCGAAGTATCATATGCTTTGAAATTTTTTAAATTTTCACGAACTAAATCAAACGCCTTCATAATTTTATCCTCTTTATTAAAAATCCTTTTAAAATGTAATTATACAAACAATAAATGGTTTAAGACAATATTAATATTGAAGTTTTAAAAATCTGACGATATCATTTTCAGATGATGAAAAAATATAACTTAAATAAATTAAACGACTTTGAAATATCTGAACTTGTGCAAAGAAAATATCTTTTGACCGAAGATACGATGAACATTATCAAGAAGATAGGCGAAAATGTCGAACAAAATAAAGACAAAGCATTACTTGAAATGGCTTTGAAATTTGATAAGGCCAAAATCAGCGAGCTTAAAGTTTCAAGCAAAGAAATAGAAGAAGCAGTATCTTCAATCGACCCAAAATTAAAGGAAGCGATTGATATTGCATATCTTAACATCAAAAAATTTCATGAAAGCCAAAGACCAAGTTTTAAAAAGACTACAACTTATTATGGAATCGAATGTTGGCAAGATTTTAAACCAATTGAGAAAGTTGGACTTTATATTCCTGGTGGTTCTGCGCCTTTATTTTCGACTGTGTTAATGCTTGCTATCCCTGCGATGATTGCGGGTTGTCGTGAAATTTATATGACCACTCCTCCTGATAAATTTGGGAAAATTCACCCTGCTATTTTATATATCGCTGATAAATGCGGTGTAAAAGAAGTTTATAAAGCTGGCGGTGCTGGTGGTGTTTTTGCTTTTGCTTATGGAACCGAAACCGTGAAAAAAGTCGATAAAATATTTGGCCCAGGAAACCAATTTGTCACAGGCGCAAAAATGCAAGTTTCAAGCTTTGTATCCATTGATATGCCAGCAGGCCCAAGCGAAGTTTTGGTTGTTGCAAATAATACTTCTAACCCGAAAATAATTGCCTCAGACCTTTTGGCACAAGCCGAACACGGCGCTGATTCACAAAGCATTTTGGTATGCGATAACGAAAAATTTGCTGATAAGGTTTTGGTTGAAATCGATGAACAATTAAAAGCATTACCAAGAGCGGAAATTGCAAAAAAAGCCTTAGGAAATAGCTTTATCATGATTGTCAAAAATATGGTTGAAGCGATTAAATTTTCAAATCTTTACGCTCCTGAACATTTGATTATCGGCATTAATGAATATGCGGAACTTTTACCAATAATTGAAAATGCTGGCTCAGTGTTTCTTGGCAAAAATGCCTCGGAAAGCTTTGGCGATTATGCGTCAGGAACAAATCACACCTTGCCGACTTCTTCTTTTGCAAGGTCAACCTCGGGGGTTTCTTTGCTTTCGTTTGGTAAACTTATAACTTATCAAACCGTAAACGATGATGCGTTAAAATCTTTGGGTAAATATGTGGAAATTATGGCTGCTCACGAAGGCTTAGATGCTCACAAAAACTCTGTAACTATAAGGATAAACGAATGCGGAAAATAGCTTTTTTAGACCGTGATGGAACTTTAATTATTGAGCCTCCTGTAACATACCAAGTAAATTCATTAGACGAGATGGTATTGCTTCCTCATGTTATTTCTTCACTTAAAAAAATATCTGATAATGGGTATGATTTGGTGATTATAACTAATCAAGATGGGCTTGGAACTGATGCTAATCCTGCTTTTATTTATAACAACATTAACAAAAAAATGTTTGAAATATTCGCCTCAGAAGATGTGCATTTCAAATCCGTATTATGTTGCCCTCATTACCTAGCTGATAATTGCAATTGTCGTAAGCCAAAAACAAAATTAATCGATGATTATCTTAAAGGTGAAAAAATTGATATGGAAAAATCCTTTGTCGTAGGGGACAGAGACAGCGATTTGGAATTGGCAAAAAACCTTGGAATTCGTGGCTTCAAGCTTGATGAAAACAATTCTTGGGACGATGTTGTAAAACAAGCCTTATCAAGAAAAGCAAAAGTCGAAAGAGCAACAAAAGAAACCAAAATTTTGGTCGACATAAACCTTGATGGCGATGGAAAAGCTGACATTAAAACTGGGCTTAACTTTTTTGACCATATGTTGCACCAAATCGCAAAACACGGAAGTTTTGACTTAACCATTCATTGTGATGGAGACACCGAAGTTGACGAACATCACACTATCGAAGATGTTGCCATCGCTTTGGGGCAAGCTTTGAAAGATGCTTTGGGCGACAAAAAAGGGATTGAACGATATTCCCACGAACGAATTATCGTTATGGACGAATGTAAATGTGAAATCGGCATTGATTTATCGGGAAGAGCTCACCCTGTTTTAAACATTGAACTTAACCGCGAATATGTGGGTGATTTTCCAACCGAAATGTTGTCTCATTTTTTCCATTCCTTTGCAATTGCTTCCGCGATGAACATTCATGCTACGCTCACTGGTGAAAATACTCATCATCAAATCGAATGTTTCTTTAAGGCTTTGGCAAAATCCTTAAAAGATGCCGTCAAAGTTGTAAGTAACCAAATCGTATCCACCAAAGGGGTTTTATAATATGAATAAAATGGAAATTATCCCTGCGATTGATTTAATCGGCGGGGAATGTGTGAGGCTTTTTAAAGGCG
>JAKJEU010000037.1 GCA_022705265.1 Pseudomonadota bacterium
GAATTTTTATATAAACCTTTTCTTTTTGTTCTTTTTCGAGTTTTTCTTTGTCTTTATTTTTAACTTCTGAAACAACATTTTTAACAAGATTTTTCATGCTTTCTTTTTTCTTTAAAATAAGCTCTTCTTCGGTCAGTGGAGCATCATTTTCAGCCTTTGCTTGCGACACAAAAGGCATAAAAAGCAACAAAAAACACACAAAAAGCCCAACAATAAAATTGTCAGGCCTTCTATGTGAAAAATATTTTTTCATAATAATCAATTACGCTTATTTCTTAGCTTCAATTTCTTCTTTTAATTTAAGCTTTTGTTTTTTAAGCTCTTGAATTTTTGCATCATCTGGATTTGGTCTTTTACTTTCCAAAGTAATAGCTTCTTCCAAAGCAGTATGTTTAGCTTTTAAAGAATTAATTCTGTTTTTATCAACACTCATATATACTCTCCTTGAAAGTGGTTCTACGATATTAATTATAACACGACAAGCCAAATTTTACAAAGCTTAATTATTCGCCGATGTAAATGCCAAGCCCGCGTGCAGTTTTAACCAAAGAGCAGTCAGGTTTAACATTTTGAGTACCAACCTTAGCAACTTCGGTCAATGGAACAGCATCAACATCATTGTTTTTCCAAACCACCATATGGTCTGTTTTTCCTTCTGCTAACACATCGCAAGCATGAACACCAAGAGCATTTGCAACGATTCTGTCGCCTGCAACTGGGATACCGCCTCTTTGAACATGTCCAAGCAAAGTAACACGAGGAGAAAAGTTTTCTGGCTCTTCTGCTAAGCGATTGCAAAGATAAGTACCAAAACCACTGTATCTTTCACCGTCTTTTGTTTTAACGGTTACAGCTTGTCCATCTTCGGTTTTAACACCTTCTGAAACCACGATCAAAGCATGGTCAGCACCTTGTTCTCTCATTCTTCTTAATTTGTTTACAACACCTTCGTAAGTATAAGGAACTTCTGGAATAAGACAGATATCAGCACCGCCAGCAATCGCAGTATGCAAAGCCAAATGTCCAGCATCTCTTCCCATAACTTCCAAAATCATAACACGGTGATGAGAAGCAGCGGTTGTTTGAATTCTATCCAAAGCTTCGACACAAATTTCACGAGCAGTCGCAAAACCAACCGAATGATCAGTAATCGGAGTATCATTATCGATGGTTTTTGGAATACCCACCATCTTAACCCCAGCACCAGCACAAAGTTTGCTTACAATCGCCATAGAACCGTCGCCACCAATCACGATTAAAGCATCAAGCCCAAGCTCTTCACAACCTTCTTTGAAATCGCCTGTTAAATCTTTAACCGAACCATCAGGCATTTTATAAGCAAATGGATTACCACGGTTAATTGTTCCAAGCATAGTTCCGCCGATTCTTTCATACGGACCATAAAAATCAGAAATACCCAATTTTTTGAAACGGAGCGGACGGAAACAAAGACCTTCTGTCGAATCCATAATTCCGTAAACTTCCCATTTATATGTCCAAATTGCTCTGTGTATTACAGCTCTTATCACAGAATTAAGACCAGCACAGTCCCCACCGCTTGTAAGAACCCCAACTCTTTTAATCTCAGTCATGACTCTTTTATAACTCCTATTTATTTAATATTTTATGATGTTTTTTTGAAATCTTTTTCTTGAAGTTAACTTATTTTTTATAAATTTACTAGCAAAAATAATGTAAATGTTATATTTTGATTTAAGATTCATTTACGACCGATAAAAATCTTTGCAAATTTTATATTTTTAATGGAGAGGTGGCAGAGTGGTCGAATGCGGCAGACTCGAAATCTGTTGTTGGATTTACTTTCAACCGAGGGTTCGAATCCCTCCCTCTCCGCCATTTTATTTGATTTAATTTGGATTATAATTTTCAAAATTTTGAGGTAATCATGTCATTTAATAAATACGATTTTTCAAAAAACTGTTATTTTAAAGAGCTTGAAAGAAAAAACGAAATCATCTCATCTCTATCCATTCCTTTAGGGGTAATAACTTTAATAGGAGGTTTTTTTGCTCACATAATTGTAAATTATAATTTTAATAAAAATTGCCACCTTGATACAATATTTGTAATATTAAATATAATTTTATTTATGGTATTAGCATATAGTCTATATTGTCTATTAAAATCTGCTAACGGACAACCATACAAATATATTCTACCTGCAAATGAAATCCAAAATTATTATAATGAACTTGATAACTATTATAAAAATGAAGGGGGAGAAAACATGACTTTAAATGATATCTCCTCTTTCCTTGAAGAAGCATATGTTGAGGCATCTTCAAATAATTGGCATTGCAATTTTCAAAAATCCGCTTATAGATACAAATCTCATATTTCAATAATTATAGCATTGATAATGTTTGGGCTTTCTTCTATGGTATATATATACGTACATCAGAAATATAAAAGTGAAAATGAATCTATTTTTTGGGAGATATCTAATATGACAAAAGACAATTGCAACAACAAAAATGAATCTAATAATCAATCAAGTGTAAGCAATCCTCAAACGCCTAAACAACCACCTAAGGCCGTAACTCCCAAGCCTGTTCCTCCTCAAAAAACTATTATTATAAATGAAGGAACTACTCCACAAAAAAAATAACTATGCAATTAAAGCCTAAACCTCATGACAAAATACCTTCACATATTTAGGCAAGATTTAAGGCTAAATGATAATCCAGCACTTTATCATGCGATAAATTCTGGGGTGGTTTTGCCCATATTTATTTTTGATGAGGTTATGGCAAAAGCAACTGGCGAGGCTTCGAAAGTTTGGCTTCATCATTCGTTGAAATCTTTAAACAAATCACTTAATGGCAACTTTTCAATTTTTAAGGGAAATGCCCTTGAAATCATCAAAAACCTTATCTCAAAACACGATATTAAAGGGGTTTTTTGGAATAGACTTTATGACGAAGAAAGTATTAAACGAGACACAAAAATCAAAGAATACCTTAAAACCCATGACCTTGAATGCGAAAGTTTTAACGGTTCGCTTTTGTTTGAACCTTGGGATATTTTGAAAAACGACGGCACTCCTTATAAGGTTTTTACCCCTTTTTATAAAAATGGTTGCCTTAAAATTTTGCCTCGCTCTCCTTTGTCCTTGAATTTCAAACCTTGCTTTGCAAAAGACGACAAATCTTTGACAATTGAGGATTTAGAGCTTTTACCAAAAATAAACTGGCATGAACAAATGTTAAGCCATTGGAAAATCGGCGAAGATGGAGCAAATGAAACCTTTGAAACCTTTTTAAACGAGCGGTTACATAATTACAAAAAAGGGCGGGATTTTATGGCGATGGATACTACTTCGCACCTTTCGCCTTATCTTCATTTTGGGGAAATTTCGCCTCATGTCATTTGGGATACTTTGCAAAACCTTGCCTTTGACGAAAACACCGAACATTTTGCTCGTGAGCTTTGTTGGAGAGAATTTTCATATTCGCTTTTATATTACAACCCAAACTTACAAGCGGAAAATTTGAATAAAAAGTTCGATAATTTTCCATGGAATAGCGATGAAAACCTTTTGAAAGCTTGGCAAAAGGGACAAACCGGTTACCCAATAATTGATGCAGGAATGAGACAATTATGGCAAACGGGCTATATGCATAACCGAGTTCGCATGGTGGTTGGTTCTTTTTTAGTGAAAAATTTGTTGCTTGATTGGAGATTGGGCGAAAAATGGTTTTATGATTGTTTATTTGATGCGGATATTGCAAATAATTCGGCTTCGTGGCAATGGGTGGCTGGGTGCGGTGCTGATGCTGCCCCTTATTTTCGAATTTTCAACCCCCTAAGCCAAAGCGAAAAATTCGACAAAGACGGCGAATATATCAGAAAATATGTCCCTGAAATTGCAGGGCTTTCCAATAAATTTATCCACGCCCCACACCTTGCCCCAACAAACGAACTTAAACGAGCAGGAATCGAACTTGGCAAAGATTACCCCTTACCCATCGTCGACCTTAAAACCAGCCGAGAACTTGCGCTTAAAAGTTATTATGAGTTATCAAACAGTTAATATTAAGGAATTTGAGATGTACTATTCTGATGAAATTATAAAAAAATTAAATAATGAATATGAAGAAATAATATCAATTTCAGTTTTATCAAATTCAAAATATAATTACGCAAACAACCTTATAAAATACCAAAATATAAAAATTGAAAAAGACGCACAAGAATATCTTAATTTCGGATTTCTAAGAAGATTATCAATTATAAAAAGGTGCATTGAAAATGTTTTTAAAACCCACCCTCCATCACAAAAAGAAACATTAAGTCATTCAGAAAGAATAGATTTATCAATTTATATTCAATCATTTGTAATAAATACATGGGGTGCACTTGATTGTTTGTGTTGGGTTTTGGTCAAACATTACAATATAAATATCCATAAAAATGATATTTCAATAAGTAATAAAAAATTTAAAACAAAGCTTTCTGAAAATTCAAGAAACGATATTAATGAATATATTAATGAATGCAAAAAGTGGATTGACAATCTGAAAGATAGAAGAGATAGACTTGCACATAAAACACCTTTATATGTCCCAAATGTAATTAAAAATTTTGATGAGTATAACAATCTTGAAAAAGAAAAAATTTATTACGCGTCAAACGGGAATGTTGAAAAATTAAACGAAACATCTTTAAAACAAAAGGACTTAGAACATAACGCCATGTTTTACACATCATCATATGATTCTGAACAAATATTAATACACCCTCAAATGATTGCTGACTATAAAACTATTATAGAAATTGCTAATAAATTTTTAATAGAAAAATTATAAAAAAACAAATTTTAAGAAATCTTGCTTAAAAGTTATTATGGGTTATAATTATAACCATCAATAAAAAATGAAAATAATCATGAAAAAAATTATTGTATTGTTATTTCTAATTATTCCAAGCCAAGTTATGGCGCAAAATATTAATGATAAAATCACCCATCTTATATATTTTACGGCAAGATGTTGTCCTAATTGCCAAAAGGTTTCGCCTAAATTATTGGAAAAGGATATTTTAAAAGCTGATTATTTGGTGTTTGAATATGAATTAAGAGGTAATGACGAAAATAACAAATTGTTTAAAAAATATATTGACGATTTCAAGGTGGCTAATGGTGTGCCTGTTTTAATTACGGGAAATAATAAAAACTTTTCAATTATCGGAGGACAGCCAATCCTTGACAAATTCAATGAAATTACCACTTCTAATCAAGGGATTCCTATTATTTTTCCAAACGGGGTGGCTTCGTCTTTTGAACGGCTTGATTTGACGAAAATGCCTGCTCTTCCTTCGATTTGGTATAAAAACAAAATCGCAATCAAAAAAGACATAAAATCACAAGCAAATGAAAGCATCAAAGAATTTTTATTAAAAGGAAACCTGCCTTTAAACTCGGTTCAAACTAAGAATGTTTATGTTAATATTGCTGGGAAATCTGTTGAATTTAAAAAAGCTTATAAATTTAATGGTTGGATTTTAATGTATAGATGATAATATAAATTTATACTTTTGAAAGAATTTTAAAATGAAACGATTATTATTTGCTATGCTTTTTACATTATTTACAAAACCCTCTTATGCGATTGAAAATTATTTAATTAAAAATGACAATTCCGACGAGCTTATTATCGGCTTGCTTGGGCTTGGCATGGATTATAATCAAATGTTGCCTTTTATTAAAGACGAAAATGTTTTATTTTTATATGATTATTCGAACCTTGATTTTGAATTTGATTTTACGCCTTATAAAAATATCAAACTTTTTGCATATTCTGCGGGGGTTATGGCAACCTCTTTGATACAAGATAAACTTCCTAAAAACATTTCAAAATCCGTTGCGATTAACGGCGTTTACAAGCTTTTTGACAATGAAAAAGGCCTTAACGATGAAATTTTAAGTACCATGTATGGGCTTGATGAAAATAACTATATCGAATTTCGCAAAAAATATCTTGTCAATTCTGAAATTGAGCTTGAAAAATTTAACCAAAGCCCTCCTTTAAGAAGCTTTGATAGTTTTTTTAAAGAACTTGATGCTCTTATCGGATATGATAACGGCAAAAAACCAAAGCCATATGTTTTTGATAAGGTTTTTATATCAAATAATGATAATACTATCCCCTTTAAAAACCAATTAAAAGCTTGGGAAGACACAAAAACACCTTATCAAATTATCGAAACCAACCATTTTCCTTTTTATCATTTTGAAAGCATAAAAGATTGGTTTAATTAAAATCACCGCTTGGTTAAATGTAATAAAGCCCCGTTGATTAAAGCGAGGCTTTAAAATTAATAAAACAAAAAAAAGAGTTACCTTAATGTTTTAACAAAGTCCACAACTTCCTTAACCTTTGCTTCCATAGTTTTGTAATCTTTTGCCTTAATCAGCTCTTTTGTAATTAAATTCGAACCAATTCCAACACAAGTAACACCAGCATTAAACCATTCGGTCAAAGATTCTTTTGTAGGAGAAACACCACCAGTAGGCATAATTTTAACCCATGGCATTGGACCTTTTACAGACTTTACAAAACCAGGTCCGCCGACTTCTTTTCCTGGGAATACTTTTACGATTTCAACACCCATTTCATAAGCATTTGAAACCTCGGTCGCAGAACCACAACCAGGAGAATAAGGAATTCCACGACGGTTACAACATCTTGCAACTTCTTCGTTAAAAGTTGGCCCCACGATAAAATTTGCACCATTTTGAATAAAAATAGCCGCTGTATAAGGATCAACCACAGAACCAATTCCTAAAATCGCTTCTGGTAATTCCTTTGCCGCATATTTTACCAAAGCTGCAAAAACTTCGTGGGCAAAATCTCCACGATTAGTAAATTCAATAACTCTTGCACCACCTTTGACACAGGCGACCATAATATCTTTTGCGGTTTCAAAATCGCTGTTATAAAATACTGGGATAATTCCAGCCTCTTTCATCGCAACCAAAGTTTCAATTCGTGAATAACGAGCCATATTTATTTCTCCTTTTTATCTTTGCACTCTGGCATTTCCGCCAGCAACTAATCTTTCGACTTCTTTTAACGAAGCCATAGTAGTATCACCAGGTGTAGTCATAGCCAAAGCCCCATGAGCCGCACCAAAATTTACCGCTTCTGATGGAGTTTTACCAGATAAAAACCCGTAAATAAGTCCCGAAGCAAAGCTGTCTCCGCCACCTACTCTGTCCATGATTTCAAGGTTTTCACGATTAACCGCTTCAAAAAATTCGCCTTCGTAATAAAGGATTGCACCCCAATCATTAATAGTTGCAGTTTTAGCATTTCTTAAAGTCGTCGCCACCGCCTTAAAATTAGGGTAAGCTTTACATACTTCTTTAATCATGTTTTTGTAACTTTCGATTTTAATGTTGCCAAAATCACCTTCGACACCTTTGATTTCAAAACCAAGTGAAGCATGAAAATCTTCTTCGTTGCCAATCATCACATCAACATATTTTGCAATTTCACGATTGACTTCCTGAGCCTTTTTAATACCTCCAATATCTTTCCATAAAGATGGGCGATAATTAAGGTCATAACTTGTCATAACTCCATTTTCTTTGGCAATTTTCAAAGCTTCGATAACCACATCAGGAGTTGTTTCGGATAAAGCCGCAAAAATTCCCCCAGTATGAAACCATCTTGCACCTTCTTCTTTGAAAATCTTGTTCCAGTCAATATCGCCAACTTTTAAATTCGAAGCAGCAGTATGACCACGATCCGAAGTCCCGACCGCACCGCGAACTCCATATCCTCTTTCGGTGAAATTAAAACCAACTCGAACCTTTTTACCAATTCCATCATAAGGGAACCATTTAACATGAGATTGGTCAACTCCGCCTTGATACAACAAATCTTCAAGCAAATATCCAACTTCGTTTTCAACATTTCCTGTAACAATTGCAGTGTTCAAGCCAAAGCATCTTTTTAAACCACGAGCGACATTATATTCGCCACCGCCTTCTGATACATTAAATTTTCTTGCAACTTTTACTCTTGTCTCACCTGGGTCAAATCTGAGCATAACTTCGCCAAGAGATACTTCGTCCCATTTAACCGAACCTTTTTCCTTTATTGATAACTTTTCCATTTTTTATTAAGCCCCTTAAAAAAAATATTAAATAAGAAAAGACGATAAATTTACCATCACCTTGTCCTTCTTCCGTAGCCTCATATTAATTTATTTTTCAAACTAGTTTCAACTTTATTTAATATTTTTTTTGCTATATATTTTTTGATTAAACCAGCAAAAAAATAATATGCCTTCCACGATATTTATAAGTAAGTTTGATTTAATTAAAATTGTTACTTGACTTTTATATTTAAACATTTCTATAATTGTTTAAATGTTAAACAAGGGATTTTTTATGGATATCAAGCAAGCCACAATAATGTTTTCGGCTCTTTCCCAAGAAAACAGGATTATGATTTTAAAAGAAATAATGAAACATGGCAAACAAGGTCTTTGCCCTTGCCATTTGGTGGAAAAATTTGAATTAAGCAACGCCAATCTTTCCTTTCATTTAAAAGAGCTTGTAAACGCCAACTTAATCACAAAACAAAAACAAGGAAAATTCATAAATTACCAAGCAAATTGCGAACAAATCCGCGAGCTTGGTGAATTTTTAATTGAAACTTGCCCAATATGTCATGACAAAGTTTAAGGATTAATAAAAATGTTTAAAAAAATGATTGTTTCGTTTATATTTTTTACTTTGTTTTTTGGAATAAACAAATCCTATACAAGCGATGAAATCCCATCAAAATCAATAATATATTATTTTCATGACGATGTAAGATGTGCTTCTTGCCGTTTGATTGAACAATACACTACCGAAGTTTATAACGAAAATTTCAAAGACGATTTCGAATTGAAAGTCATTGACATCTCCATAGAAAATAACCGCCATTTTGTTAAAGATTACACTCTTTATACCAAATCTGTAATACTTTCGAAAATAAAAGATGGCAAAGAAGTTGAATTCAAAAATCTTGATAAAATATGGCAATATTTAAGAGATAAAAAAAAATCAAAAGCCTATTTAAAAGAGGAAATAAACAATTTTTTAAAGGAAAATAATTAATGCCAATTTTAATTACTTCCATCTGGCTTGGCATTTTAACATCAATAAGCCCTTGCCCACTTACTTCAAATATTGCTGCGATATCTTATCTTGGCAATAAAAACAATTCTTTTAATATTTTGGTAAGCGGTATTTTTTACACTTTCGGAAGAATTGTATCTTATTTAATCCTTGGAATCATATTTTCATTAAGCTTTAATTACATACCTTTTTTATCAAGGTTTTTACAAAACTATTCGCCATATTTTGTTGCTCCGATATTGATTTTTATTGGTTTTATTATGCTTGACCTTGTAAAAATTAATTTCAAAAAGCAATATTCCCTTGTAAAAGACGAAAATAAAGAAAAAATCGCTAACCAAGGATTTTTAGGAGCCTTTTTATTAGGAGCTCTTTTTGCCTTGGCCTTATGTCCTATTTCTGCTGGTCTTTTTATTGGAAATTTAATCGAAACAAAAGGTAATTTTTTATCCATATTATTTTATGGCTTAGGTACAGGCATTCCCGTAATTTTTGTATCATTTTTACTTGGCTTTGGCATGAAACACCTTGCCTTTGCTTTTAACAAAATAACTAAATTCGAAACCATTGCAAGAAAAACAACAGGCTTAGTTTTTATTGGTGGTGGTATATATTATATTTATTCAATTTTAATTAATCTTAAATAAAACAGGAAAATAAAATGTTAAAAATTTTTACAATTATTGCTGATTATTTTACTTTTAACCTTATGGGGCTTGAAAAAGGCTCGCACATTGCAGAAAGTTTTCATTTTTTTGTGGAAGATACTTTAAAAATCTTCTTTCTTATATTTTTCATGAGCTTTTTGGTTTCTTTTGTCCGCTCCAAATTAAACCCTGAAAAAATCAGAGAATATTTAAAAAACAAACCAAAATGGCTTGT
>JAKJEU010000225.1 GCA_022705265.1 Pseudomonadota bacterium
TTGATTTAAATGACTTAAATTCTGAATGGTTTTTTACAAATCTTTATAAAATTTATGAAAAGGTAAGAGGCGGAAAATAAATAATTAATCGCAATAAAAAAAGGCTTAGATTTTAATTTCTAAGCCCTTTTTTTAAGTTTTTAATTTAGTCTGTTATCGTTTCTTACTTTTTGTAAGAAAGTATCCAGCTCATTTTTTAACATATGTTCTTGTTTTGCAATTTCGCTTGAAGTTATTTTAACCTCGTGAGCACCATCAGAAGTAACTCTAACAGCATAATCAGCAACTTCAATATTGTCGGTTACTTGCTTGGTTCCAATAGCAGCTTGTTGAATGTTTTTGGAAATTTCCGAAGTAGCCATTCCTTGTTGTTCAATTGAATTAGCAATTGATGAGGTGGTTTTATCAAGTTCTAAGATAATTTCGTTAACATCTTTGATTGATAAAACGGCGTCATTAATGATTGATTGAATATTTTCAATTTGGTTTGATATTTCTTCGGTTGCTTTTCCAGTTTGATTTGCAAGATTTTTTACTTCATTTGCAACAACCGCAAAACCTTTTCCTGCATCTCCTGCTCTTGCTGCTTCAATGGTTGCATTTAAAGCAAGAAGGTTGGTTTGGTCGGCAATATCTTTGATTAAATTTATTATTTCGCCAATTTTTCCAGCAGAAGTTAACAAATTATTTATTGTCGAAGTTGTATTGCTGGATTTTGAAACGGCATCATTTGCAATTTTGCTGGAATTAGTAACTTGCCTTGCAATTTCGGTAATAGAGCTTGCAAGCTCTTCGGTAGCGGAAGCAATGGTTTGAACACTGCTTAAAGTTTGGTTCGCAACCACAGCCATGTTTGATGATTTTTTCAAAGCATCTTCACTGCTGTTTGCCATATTAGATGAAACTTCTTGCATTTTTGAAACAGAAGAACTTAATAAAGATATAATGCTTCCGATATTTGTTTCAAAATTATCAGCCATTTTAAGCATTTCTTGTTTTTTTAACAATTCATCTTTTATTTCTTTTTCTTTTTGTTCTGCTTCAATTTGTTCCATGCGTTCAATATTTTCCTTAAAGGAATTTAAGGAACGAGCCATTTCTCCAATCTCATCTTTGTTATTTTGGTATGGGATTTTTAAATTTCTTTCGCCTTTTGAAATTTTCATCATAAGGTAAGCCATATTTGAAATCGGTTTTGAAATAGACCTTGAAACAAAAATAACAACAATAATAAGTAAGAAAACCAAGGAGAGGTTTGCAATTATTTGAGCCGAATAAAACCGTTTTACAATTGCAAACACTTCATCTTCTGGGACTATGGTCATAAGTTTCCATGGCTCATTGAAATTTTCAAAATTTACTTTTGTTCCATAAATTTTCATATTTTTTTGAATATCATCATTAAAAATGTCGAAATCAAAAGAAGCATTTTCATTTATAGTTGTTTCAAATTGTTTTAAAAAAGGAATACTTTCGAAAAGATTTTTGTTAATGAATTCGTCGTTTTGGTGGTATATCACAACATTATTATTGGATACGAGCAAAAGTTTGCCGGTTTTTAAAATTGTAATTTCTTTTAAAAGATTTGAAATATTTTCAAGAGAAATATCAACTAAAACAGTACCATAATATTTACCATCAACAATTATCGGACTTGTTAAAGTTGTTATTAAAATTTTTTCTCCATTAACAACATCAAGAGTTGGTTCAACAATATCGGCACTTTTTGTTTCGATGGTTTTGTTTATCCAATCTTCTTTGTAATCGAGAAATGTATCTCGGATTGCTTCGTTTTCATCGATGGCGATGTATGCGACATTTCTTCCTGTTTCATCATAAAATTCTTTGTTTGCAAAATCAGCGTCATCATTAAAGGGTAAATTTTCCTCAAAAACAAATCCGATTCCATTAAACTCCTTGTTTTTTTCAATAACGGAAGTAATCAAGCTTACATAATCTTCACGATTTTTATTCCCTTGTTTAATAAGGCTTTCAATGCTTGAAGAGGTGTTTTTTGCAATTATCATCGCCTTGTTAAAATAAGCTTCGATTTCTTTTTCATAATTAAAAGTTGTTTGATAAAGAAATCGAA
>JAKJEU010000226.1 GCA_022705265.1 Pseudomonadota bacterium
ATGACTATAACTGGTTCTATTGGTGCGGTCAGTGCAAAGTTTGATTTGACTAATACTTTGAAAAAGATGGGTGTTGGGGTTGAAACTATTAATTATGGTAAAAATGCCGATATTTTTAGTCCTCTATCAAAAATGACCAAAGAACAAAGAGATGTTTTAGACGGTTTGACAGAGCATGTTTATAAAGATTTCACAGCAAAAGTTATGATGTCAAGAAATCTTAACGATAAAGAAATTGATAATGTTGCAAGAGGAAGAGTTTTTTCAGGACTTGATGCAAATGGTTTAAAATTGGTGGATGAGTTTGGCGGAATTTTAAAAGCATATGAAATGGCAAAAAAGGAATCAGGCATTGCTGGTGCTTCTAATCTGATTATTTTACCAAGACAGAAATCTCCGTTTGAAGTTTTTTCGGAAATGTTTGAAAATCAAGGTTTTGATGCTTTTTTAAGTATTGATAGTTTGCTTTCAATATTAACAAAATCTAATAATAAAAATAAAATAATGGCAAAATCTCAGCCTGTATATATTAATTAGTGGAAGGATTTTTAAAATGAAATTATTAAAATTATTTTCTCTTTGTTTTATTGTGATGTCATGTTCGGTTTTTGGACCAGAAAAAAGCGATATTTCTTTATATGATGAAAATATAAAGGGTGATTGTGATTCAATGATGCGTGAATATCAAAAAGCATTGTATGAAAGACAAGGAGCAATGACAGAGCTTAATTATGCAACATATTCGATGGGAAGATATGGAAGTTCAAATGTAAGCATTAAGGAGCTTGAAGCAAAATTTAATAAAGCAAATAATGATGTTATGCATTTTGAACAAGAAGTATTACCTCTTGCTTGTCCAAAAAATATGTTCAAAAGATAAGTTAAAGGGCTTGAAATATTTTTAATAAGACCTAAATATATTAATAGAAGATGCTTTAAATATAAAAAAGGTCTTCTGCTTAATAAAATTAACAATCTTGCTTATAATTTTAAGGAGAAAAGAAAATGACAAGAATTATTAACAATCCTCTTATGCTCGGTTTTGACCATCTTGAAAAAATGCTTGAAAGGGTTGGAAATGTACCAAGTGATAATTATCCACCATATAATATTGAACAAGTATCTGAAAGCGCTCTTATCATTACTTTGGCTGTTGCGGGGTTCGATGAAAAGGATTTGCAAGTAAGGGTTGAAGATAATCAACTTATAATTAATGGTACAAAACCAGAAGAAGGAAAGAAAAAAGTTTACATTCACCAAGGTATTGGTGCAAGAAATTTCCAAAGAGCTTTTGTGATTGCAGAAGGAATAAAAGTAAAGGGAGCAAAGCTTGAAAAAGGGCTTTTAAATATTTCTCTTGAACGACCTAAACCAGAAACTAAGATACAAGAAATAAAAATAGTTACATCTGAGGAAGAATAAGGTTATTATTAATCTTATTAAGATGTACCGTAAAAAGCAAAGGAGAGAAGGTCATGATAAAATCATTAAAAGAAGAAAATATGCTTTCTGCCGGATTTAATTTAGAATTTTGGGGCGTAAACAATATCGCTTATGTAAAAAAAGCCATTGTTGATAATGAAGAAGTTTGGGCAATTTATGCGGCCGAGGGAACTCGTGTCGGGGTTGCTGATAATTTAGAAGAAGCCCAATTCATCATCAAACAAAATGATCTTGAACCTTTGATTGCGCATTAAAATATTATTTTTTAACAAGTTAAATAAAGGCGGTGTTTAATCATCGCCTTTTTTATGTTACAATGGGTTCAATCTTTTATTTTTTAAGGGTGATTTATGAAAAAACTTATTTATTTTATTGTGTTTTTTATTTATTTAATCACTTGTTCCTATTCTTGGGCTGAATTTTGCCCTTCTATATCTTATAAAGTAACAATTAATAACAAAGTAACATATGACAGGCTTAAATACGATTTTTCAAAACCATTAAGCGAACTTAAATCTTTGTCTCAAAAAGCTGGCAAGGGGCATGTACTTGGTCTTTTTGTTCATACTTTGCATTTTAAAGGATACGGGTCTAGAAAAACAAGCTCAGAATGTGTCGAATCGATTGAATATGTTATGGAAGTTGA
>JAKJEU010000038.1 GCA_022705265.1 Pseudomonadota bacterium
CTGGCGGTATTGGTAGAGTTATTGCAAAGACTTTATATGACAACGGAGCAATCTTGGGTCTTAGCGACAGAAACGAAGAAGTTTTAAAAGAATTTGCAAAAGAATTGGGTGAAAGAACTTTTGTTTTGCCTTGCTCTTTGGGTGAAGAAGGTGCAGAAGAACAATTAATCGTTGATGCAGAAGAAAAAATGGGCAAAATTGATATTTTAATCAACAATGCTGGTCTTACAAAAGATGGTCTTTTCATGAGAATGAAAGACGAAGATTGGGATTTGGTTTTAAAAATTAACTTAACTTCTGGTTTCAAACTTGCTAGAGCTGCTATTAAAGGCATGATGAAAAGAAGATTTGGAAGAATTATTGGTATTGCATCAATCGTTGGTGTTACTGGTAACCCTGGTCAAGCAAACTATTCTGCTTCAAAGGCTGGCATGATTGGTATGACAAAATGTTTGGCTGCCGAAGTTGCTTCTCGCGGTATCACAGCTAACTGTGTTGCTCCTGGATTTATTAAAACAGCTATGACTGATGCTTTATCTGATGATGCTAAGGCTAAATTGACTGTTAACATTCCTATGGCAAGACTTGGTACAGCTCAAGATGTTGCTAATGCGGTTGCTTTCTTGGCATCTGACGAGGCTTCTTATGTTACTGGTCAAACAATCCATGTAAATGGTGGTATGGCTATGATATAGTCTTTAAAGCTTATTTTAAAGATGAATTTAAAGGGGGTTGTTTGATTACAGCCCCTTTTTATTATATAAAGCAAAACCCCCCTTTAAAATTAATTAAAGAGGGGTTTAAAAAGCTTAAAAATTGTTCTTAAAGAGTTTTTAAGTTTTCAGCAGAGGTCTTACCATTCTTAGTCATAAGTTCATAGCTGATCTTTTGACCATCGTTAAGAGTTCTCATACCAGATCTTTCGATAGCAGAAATGTGTACAAATACATCTTTTCCACCTTCTTCTGGAGTGATGAAGCCGTAACCTTTTTTGGTGTTAAACCATTTTACTGTTCCTGTAGTCATTATTTTAGTATCCTTAAATTTTAGTTATATTAACCTTAAAACACTGCCCTTAAAATAATTTAAGTAGGTATAAGGGCTCTTTTTTATTCTGTTTTATATTAATATTTTTATAAAAGTAAGAATTAGGATTTTAAAAACGATGCCGTAAAAAGCTAATAGATTTGTAAAAATATAATAAAAGAGTTTCAAAAGAACATTTCCATTGTATCTTAATTTAATGAATTAAGCAAGCAATAAAAAATTTTAGAAACTCTTTTATTATTTTATAAATTTATTTTGTATTAGATGGTTGATTAACAATGTTTGCTTGTTTTTTAGCTAATTCTTCTTGTTCTTTTATTTTTGCTTTGGTTTCTTTGAAAATTTTGTTAATTTCTTCGGCATATTCGATATTAGAAGCTTTTGTTTCACCAAGTATTTTTATTAATTTGTCTTTATTGATTGAAAAAACATAATCTTTTGCAATCTTCATGCTGTTTTTTCCACTCACAGAAAAAGCAATATAAGAACTTGGAGTCATAGCCATGGTAACATAGGTTATAAAGCGTTCTTTGTTATAACAAACCATTAAAAGCTTGCCTGAGATAACCCCTTCTTTACAATCATTGTTATAATATGCTTCTCCACTTAGTCCTTTTAAGCCAAGAGGTGAATTTTCCATAAAGAATATACCGTTAAAGAAAATAGTATTAACTACACTGAAATTCAAATCTCTTTTGATTAAAAGATTATAACTGTTTACATTATCGCTATGTTGCGAGGTTATGGTAAAAGTATTGCTATTTTTATCCACGATTTTTTTTGCATTATCCTTAATCCCAAGGACATTGTAAGGAAGAGACGAAATAACCTCCTCAGCCATTTTATCAGACACAGGAGGAAGAGTTTTATTCATATCAAAGGCAATGCTTGATTTTAAAGAAACATCTTCTAATGAAATATCAAGAGGGTCTTTTGGTTTTGGTGGAGCTTGTGGAGTAACATTTTGAACATCAGCAGGAGTTTCAACCTTAACATCAAGCCCAAGAGTTTCAGATGCCTTATTAATCACAGGAGCAGCAGCCTCTTTAACATTATCGACGGTGTTTGAAATACCCTCAGAAACACTTTTTAATACATCATCAAAAGCATTTGAAGATTTTCCGACAACACCTTTTGTTATTTGCTCTCTTGAATGATAAGAACTTTGAATAGCCTTTGCATCAGCTTCTAAACTCGCATCTTGTGCAAGACAAGGGAAAGAAAATATTAGCGATAATATAAGAATATATTTCATAACTGTTTAAACTCCTAAATTTTTAAGTTATTTATATAAATTTTACCTTATTTTTAAGGTGGTTGATGATGGTTTTAAATATTTCGTCCATTCCTTCTTGGTCGTAATCGTGCATGATTATTATTTCGGCTGAATTTATGTCTTTTGCAAAATTTTCATCAATTCCTTTGAAAATATCGTTTATTGTTACGCCTTTGTAACGATATTTTGGAAGAAGATTTGAATCCCCAGTTGCCATAGTCATATTAACATCAAAGCCAGTATAAAATTCGGAATTTTTAAACCAATCGTAATTAACGCCATCAAATAAAGGTTGAGAATAACCAAGAGACTTTAATAATTCTTGGATTTTGTTTTTATGTTCAATTAATTTTTCATCAGCCTCGCTTAATGGAGAAGTAATTTGAATAAGCCCCATAGCTTCTTTGATTTTTTCTTGGTATTCAAGTGGAGTCTTATTTTTATCAACAGGAAGAGCACCGCAACCACGATCAAGATATGGAAACCTTAAATATTTTTGTTTTTGTTCTACCCCTGCTCTTTTATAAGCTTGTTCAATTAATTTATCGGTTTTTATAATTTCTTCTTTTACAACTTCGAAAGAAAGAGTTGAAACTCTGGTATGAGAATAAAGATGATTACCAATAACAAAGCCATCAAGAATAGCTTTGGAAACTTCTTCGATGGCTTTGTCGTTATCAAGTCTATCCCCGCGGGCAAAAAACACCGCAGGGATTTCATTGTCTTTAAGCAACTTTACTTTGTTTAAAAAGTCGCTTGATGGTGCGTCATCTATTGTTAAATAGATTTGCTTCATTTTTTAAGATAATCCCTCATTAAAATTTCAGCGATTTGAGCAGCATTTAAAGCAGCACCTTTTCTTAAATTGTCAGCAACACACCAGAAGCTTAAACCATTTGGTACAGACTTATCAGATCTTATTCTTGAAACATAAGTATTGTCTTCGCCTGCAACTTCTGCTGGGGTTACATAACCTTCGTTTTGACGGTGGTCAACCACGGTTACACCTTCGGCATTCATTAAAATTTCTCTTGCCTCAACATCGGTGATTGGAAGTTCAGTTTCAATGTTAACATATTCAGCATGACCAACGAACACAGGAACACGGCAACAATTTGCGTGAACTTTGATATTTGGGTCAAGAATTTTGTTTGTTTCAAAAACCATTTTCCATTCTTCTTTGGTTGCTCCATCATCCATAAATATATCGATATGAGGAATAACATTGAAAGAAATTTGTTTGGTGAATTTTTTCTTGGTATCAGATATTGGCTTGTTCATAAAGATGCCTCTGGTTTGTTCGAAAAGTTCGTCCATAGCTTCTTTACCAGCACCACCAACAGATTGATAAGTAGAAACAACAATACGCTTTATCTTAAACTTTTCATGGAGAGGCTTCAATGCAACCAACATTTGTATGGTTGAACAGTTTGGATTAGCGATAATATTCTTCTTGGTATATTCTTTTATTGCTTCTGGGTTTACTTCTGGAACGACCAAAGGAATTTCTGGGTCTGTTCTAAAATGTGAAGTGTTATCAATCCAAATGCAACCAGCAGCAGCAGCCTTTGGTGCAAATTCAGCAGAAACCTTAGCACCAGGTGAAGCCAAAGCGATATCAGTTCCCTTAAAATCATAAGTTGCTAAATCTTGAACTTTTAAGATTTTATCTTCTCCATAAGAAACTTCCTTGCCAGCAGAACGAGAAGATGCAAGAGGAACAACCTCACTTACATCGAAATTTCTTTCTGCCATGATACTTAACATTTCGCGACCAACATTTCCTGTCGCACCGATTACTGCGATTTTATATCCCATTTTTATTTACCTCTATTTAATTTAATTATACCAAGTTTTGTAAAGCAAGAATGACTTCGTCACCCATTGCCTTTGTTCCTACCTCGATTTTTCCTTTTTGCATAATATCTTTTGTTCTTATGCCAGATTTAAGAACATTTCGGATAGCATCGACTATTATGTCAGATTCTTTTGATTGATTAAAGGAATATTTTAACATCATTGCAAAAGAAAGTATCGTAGCCAAAGGATTAGCAAGGTCTTTACCAGCAATATCAGGAGCAGAACCGTGCACAGGTTCAAAAAGTCCTTTTACCACGCCGTTTTCATCTTTTTCCCCCAAAGAAGCCGATGGCAACATACCAAGAGAACCAGTAACCATAGCCGCACAATCAGATAAAATATCACCAAACATATTTGTGGTTAAAATAACATCAAATTGTTTTGGGTTTCTTACCAATTGCATAGAAGCATTATCAACATACATATGGCTTAATTCAACTTCTGGATAATATTTGTTACGATATTCGGTTACTGTGTCCTTCCAAAGTTTTGTTGAAATTAACACATTTGATTTATCGAGCGAACAAACCTTTTTGCCACGAACCATGGCAATATCAAAAGCTGATTTTGCAATTCGTTCAATTTCATGAGTTGAATAAACCAAAGTATTCCAAGCTTTTTTCTCACCATTTGGCAAAGTTTCAATACCACGAGGTTCACCAAAATAAATGCCTCCTAAAAGCTCTCTTACAATCATGATGTCAAGCCCTGATACAACTTCTTCTTTTAAAGTGGAAGCATCGGATAATTCAGGAAATACAGTAGCAGGACGAAGATTTGCATAAACTCCCATTCCTTTTCTTATCGCAAGTAATCCAGCCTCAGGGCGAATGTCTTGGCCAACATTATCCCATTTAGGTCCGCCAACAGCACCAAGCAAAACAGCATCAGCATTTTTTGCCATCTTTAAGGTTTCTTCGGTTAAAGGTTTGCCATGAGCGTCAATTGAAACGCCCCCGATAAGTGATTCTTCGGTTTCGATATTTATAATTTTTTGTTGGTTAAGGAAATCGATGACTTTTTTAGTCTCTCTCATAATTTCGCTTCCAATACCGTCGCCACCTAAAATCAGAACTTTTTTCATTTATGTCTCCTGCTTAATTTATAATTGATGATTTATAATAAAATGATATACTATTCTTATTCAATTTCAAGGAGAACAGATGTGAAAAAAGTTTTTTTATTATCTTGCTTGGTAAGTATTTTGAGCATGAATATAAGTGCAAAAGATAACGATTATGATTTAAGTAAAGGATATCTTGGTAATTTTGGTAAACTTAAAACTGAAAAAAGAGCTGGTTATATGAATAAATCGGACGAAATAACAAGAAGCAAAGCCGAAGAAATTGTAATGAAACGCTTTGATGAAATTCTTAAAAATACTTCAAGAAAAGCCAAGATAATAAAGGGCAAGGACGACAATATTATAATTGTTGAGATTACCGAGCTTGATGGTTCTCCTTTTTACAAGGTTAACATTGATAGAAGTACGGGTTTAACAGTATCTGATGCCGAGGTTGAAAGAAGAAAAGTTAAAATAGAAGCTGAGTTAAAAGAAAAACAAAAAATAATTGACCAAAATGAACAATCAAGAAATAAAATTATTTCACAAATAGATAGTTCAAATAGTGATGAAAAGGTTATTAGTAAGCCTTTAATAAATAATAAAAGTTTAGAAGATAAAAAAGAAGTCAAAAAATCACCAAAAAGGTTAATTTTTAATCGTTAAATTCTTTACTTAGCTTTTATATAAGTTATATAATTTCATTATTTAATAATTTAATAAAAGGACTTCAAAATGTTAAGTAAATTGAAAATATCTTACCGTTTATACTTAATGGCTGTATTTATGTTTGTAGTGCTTATGTCTATATCATTTTATGTAGCTAATCATACTTATGAGAATCTTATATCATCAAGAATGACTAAGACAAAAAATTTAGTTGAGACTGCAATCTCTATCATTAAGTCTTATGATAATATGGCAAAAGAAGGTAAAATAACAGTTGAAGAGGCTAAAAGATTAGCTTCAGAAAATGTTAAACTTATGAGATATGATGGCGACAATTATTTTTGGATTTATGATTATAATGGTAATTTAGTTATGCATCCATTTCGTCAAAATCAAACAGGAAAAAGTATGTTGGATACAAAAGATGAAGATGGAATGTTTATTTATCCAGCTTTTATCTCAGAAATAAAAAAAGGTGGTGGTTTTACAAATTATGCGGGAAAACTTCCTGGTACTTCAACAAGGGCTTTAAAGCTTGCGTATTCAGAAGGATATGATACTTGGCAATGGGGTGTTTCCACAGGAATTTATATTAATGAAGTTGAAGAATTATACAAACAAAAATTAGAAGAATTGTCTTTTATGGGATTTTTAATTTTTCTTGTAACTATGGTTGGATTGGCTTTTATAAGCAGAAGTATAACGAAACCTTTAAGTGAAATTTCTTATAAAATGGATAAGATTGCTCATGGAGATTTACAAACAGAAATTGGTTATGAAAAAGATAATACAGAAATCGGATTGCTTGCAAATTCTTTGCGAATCTTTCGAAACAATATAATTGAAAGAAACAAGTTTGAAGAACAAGAAAAAGAAGAGCTTAAATTAAAAGAAGAAAGAGCTAAAAAGGTTGATAAAATAACTTCGGAATTTGATGAACAAGTAAAAAAGATGATTAATACTGTTTATTCAGAGGTAAGTGATGTTAGGTCTATTTCAAATAATATGTCAAATATTGCCATAAAAACAAATAATCAGGCTTCACAAGTTGCTGCTGCGTCTGAGGAAACTACGGTAAATGTAAGTACGGTTGCCTCTGCGGCATCTCAGCTTTCAAGTTCTATTGACGAGATTGCAAGACAGGTTGAAATCGCAACCCAAGTAGCAGCAGCAGCCTCAGAAGAAGCCGTAAGAACAAGAGGTATTTTTGAAAATTTAAATGAATCATCAAAGAAAATTGGTGAGGTTATAAATCTTATTAATGATATTGCTGATCAAACTAATTTGCTTGCTTTAAATGCAACAATTGAAGCAGCAAGAGCAGGAGAAGCAGGTAAAGGTTTTGCGGTTGTTGCTAATGAAGTTAAAAATCTTGCAAATCAAACTGCAAAAGCAACAGAAGAAATTTCGGAACAAATTGCTTCTTCACAAGCAAATACAAAAGATGCATTGAGTGCTATACAATCAATTAATTCGATTATTAACGAAATATCACAAGTTATTTCTACGGTCGTTTCTGCGGTCAAGGAACAAGATGTGGCAACCAAAGAAATTGCCGAAAACATTTCCCAAGCATCAGCAGGAACAAAAGAAGTTTCAGTTAATATTGTTACTGTATCAAGCCTTGTAAATGAGACGGGAAGTTCTGCTTCTCAGGTTTTAAGAGCTACGGATATCTTGGCAAAAAATACCGAAGAACTTAAAAAGAAAATTGATAATTTTTTAAACGATGTTAAAAATGTATAATTTTTGATTATAAAAAAAAGGATTGGAGCTCATAAAACTTCAATCCTTTTTTATTATGTCTTAAAATATAATATGAGCAACACCGATAATAACAGGAAGAGTTATCAAAGTCCTTAATAAGAAGATTAAAAATAGCTCAAAAATGTTAACAGGAATTTTGCTTCCAAGCATTAAGGCTCCAATTTCTGACATATAAATAAGTTGAGTTACCGACATAGCGGCGATAACAAATCTCGTCATTTCGCTTTGAATTAAAGCACCCATAACAGCAGGAATAAACATATCAGCAAAGCCAACAATAATTGTTTCTGATGCCATTTCTGCTTCTGGAAGATTCATAAGTTCAAGGAAATGTTTAAAAGGATATCCAAGCACAGAAAAGAAGCTTGTATGTTCTGCGATTATCAAAGCAATAGTACCAATACCCATAACGATTGGAAGAATACCAAATACCATGTCAATTGCGTTTTTTGCACCTTCTTTGAATACTGATTTAAAAGAAGTTACAGATTTTGCTTTTATCAAGGCAAGATTTAAGCCGTATGAAAAAGAATTATATCCTTCTGGTATAAGGTCTGCGTCCTTTTTTCTTGCGCTTCCATCAATGAACAAATCCTTTTTATAAGATAATGGAGGAAGACGAGGAACGATAATCGCAGCAACAAGTCCAGCAAGGCATACAGTTGCATAAAATGGAAAGAACAAATGTTCGACTTTTAATTGTGAAGCAATAACAAGTGAAAAAGTAATAGATACAGCAGAAAAAGTAGTCCCAACAATAGCAGCTTCTTTTTGAGTATAAAATTTTTCTTCATATTGCTTGCTTGTAAGTAATACCCCTACACTACCATCTCCAAGCCAGGAAGCAATACAATCAATCGCTGAACGGCCAGGAAGATTAAACAAAGGTCTCATAACCTTACTTAACAAAGTTCCAAATAATTCTAATAATCCAAAATCAAGTAAAAAGGGAAGCAAAAAGCCAGCAAATATGAATACAGAAAATAAGGTCGGAATTAAATCTTTAAGAACTAAACCTCCTGTGTTGTCGCTTGAAACTTCAACTGGTCCAATTTTGTAAAAAGTCATAATTGCAAGTGCGCCACCAATAATCCTTACAACAAGCCAAAGAGCCGAAGGGTTGAAAAGATTTTTGAAAAAAGGTGATTTATTTAAAAATTTTGGTTTAAATATCGTTGCAATTAAAGAAGAAACGGCCATAAATGATATTATAAAAGTAACGATTTCGTTTATATAATTTTCTAATAGATATTTTAAGTTTTTTGCAAGTATTGCAACAGGTATAGTTACTTCGCCATGATATTGAACTGGGGCCATAAATATGAATAGCCCAATAAAAGAAGGAATAAGAAAAGTCCAGAAATCCTTGCTTTTAAACAAGCTTTTGTACGGTAAATTATTGTTTTTCATTATTTTGTATTTCCTGATAATATTTTTTAAAATGATTTTTGATAAAAATTTAAAATAAAAAAATAACTTATTAATTCAATAAGCTAGTTCTTTATTAAATTCTATTAATTAAATTGTTTGGTTTAATTAGAATAATTATATATCATTTGTTTTACAAAGTTAAGTTTTATTTTAAAAAAATAAGTATCAAAGTATTTAAGCAGTTATATTATTTTTTCATAAAAATTGTAAAATCATTTTTGCAATAATTATCAATTAATATTATCTCAGATTTAAAATTTTTCTTACAAAAATCAAATATTTCCGATTTATCAGCATAAAAAAGACCGTTTTGTTTTTTGTCGCTCATTGAGCTTAAAAGATTAAATCCAACCCCGATTTTTGAATGTTCATAAAGATTAAAAATATAATCCTTTATGATATCTTTCCATTCCTCATCATAACAATCAAGTTTAAGGTTAAAAGTACCACTTACAAAAGAATAATCGCACAAAGTTTTGACTTTATTATTTAAAATAGTCGTTACATTTTCATGTCTTTGTTTAAAATCTTTTAAAATTTTGTATGAAATATCATAGCCGTAATAAGTTGTTGTATCATCAATGATGTTTTTTTCGATTAAAAAGTCATAAAAAGCTCCAAAACCACAACCAAAATCGTTTATCGAAAGATTTTCTTTTTTGGTGATTAAAGAGCTTAATATTTCAAATCGTATTTTTTGAGCATTTTCTTCCGACCACATAACACCTTTTGCACAAGAACCGTGATAGTTAAATGCAAGCTCGTATCTTTTTGCTATGTTAATAAGTAAATCGTGTTCGTTAATTTAATTGCTCCTAAAAACATAATTCTAAGCAGAAGCGTCAGTTATTACATCTTCTTTT
>JAKJEU010000039.1 GCA_022705265.1 Pseudomonadota bacterium
CTTGGGCAAGCAACTCGTGTCTTAAATCAAGACGAAATCGACAGCCTTTTAGGGTTCAGTGATGATGCAGATAGCGATATAGACAGAGATGGTATTCAAGCAATTTTGAATTCTTCTATGGTTTCATATGAGCGTCTTCCTATGCTTGAAATCGTTTTTGATCGGTTGGTCAGAATGATGTCAACTTCGCTAAGAAACTTTACCCAAGACAATGTTGAAGTATCTTTGGATAATATTATTTCTTTAAGATTTGCGGATTATCTTAATTCGATACCGCTTCCTGCTATGCTTGCGGTTTTTAAGGCGGAAGAATGGGATAATTTTGGGCTTATGACAATCGACAGCTCGCTTATTTATTCTACTGTGGATGTGCTTTTAGGGGGAAGGCGAGGAACAGCAGCAATGAGAATTGAAGGTCGTCCTTATACGACGATTGAACGAAATCTTGTTGAACGCATGATTCATGTTATTTTATCTGATTTATCCGCTGCTTTTGACCCGTTAAGCCCTGTGACTTTTAGATATGATAGGTTAGAGACAAACCCAAGATTTGCAACGATTTCAAGGCCGTCTAATGCTGCGATTGTGGCAAAACTTAGAATCGATATGGAAGACAGAGGCGGACGAGTTGAATTGCTTATTCCTTATGCAACTTTGGAACCGGTTCGTGAACTTTTGCTTCAAATGTTTATGGGTGAAAAATTTGGTCGTGACTCTATTTGGGAAACCCATTTGGCTGAGGAATTATGGATGACCGAAGTTGATTTACAAGCGGTTTTGGATACCCAAGAAATGTCGTTAAGCACCGTGTTAAATTGGAAGGTTGGATCCCATATGATTCTTAATGCGACTCCTAATTCTGCGGTGGAATTGTCTTGCGGTGATATTCCTATGTTCTATGGAACGATGGGTAAAAAAGGCAAAAATATTGCGATAAAGGTTCACGATAAAATAAAAAGGCAAAAGACATAATTTATGACTAATATTCAAGTTGTTTTCGACATTTTAATAATTTGCTTGTTGTTCCCTGCAATAATTTACATGATTTTGCTTAATCAAAGAATAAAGACTTTGCGAGGACAAAAGGAAGATTTTCTTAAACTTATTGCGGTTTTTAACGAGGTTACGGCAAAGGCTGAATCTTCTTTGTCAAAAATTAAGGCAATAAGTGAAGTTTCGGGTAAAAATTTAAAGGAATTAGTCGACCAAGCAAACTCTTTGCGTGAAGATTTGGCCTTTATGAATGATAAGGCTGTGGTTAATGTTGAAAATCTTGAAAAAATGATACGAGATATAAGAATGGAAGAAATTTCCATTAAAACTGGTGCAAAGCCTTCGAAAGTTGCGACATATGGAAGTTTAGACGAAGGGTTTGATAAGAAAATATCTTTGAATAAAAATGTTCCAAATCCAAAGCCAAAAGGTTATAATAGTGATGTTGACGAAGATGTTTTGGCAGCAATAAAAGTTGCAAAGAATGTTGCAAGCCGTTTTGATAAACCAAAGTCAGAAGACGATAAATTCTTGTTTGATATTGATGATGAACATACTGAAATCGAAAGAGAATTAATCAGAGATGTTTTTATGAATATCCATAAAAAAGAGGAGTAGTTTTTTATTATGGCTTCAAAGAAACAAAAAAAAGCTTCAAGTTTTCGTTTTTTTCCTTACATAATCGTTGGGATTGCATCTTTATTGGTTGTAAAGGTTGCAAATGTCGTGGATTTTATTGAAAGTCATAATAAATCGTTCGAAGTCGTAAAGGAAGCTTATTCGGAAACTTCAAACGATGAAAATCATAATAAGAATGATCAAAGTTATAAAGAAATTGCTAATTCAAAAAGAAGTGTTAATAACGAAATTGGTAAGGAATATTCCCAAATTTCACAAGGAGAGCTTGAAGTTTTAGGGCAACTTGCAAAAAGACGGGAATTGTTGGAATTAAGAGAAAAAGAAGTTGAACAAAGAATGGCTTTGTTATCTGCTGCTGAAAGTCAGTTGGATATTAAAATCAACCAATTAAAAGCATTGCAAAAATCAATCGAGGATTTAGTTGTTAAAAAAGAAAGCAAAGATTCTCAGAATTTGGAAAATTTGATAAAAATATATTCAAATATGAAGCCAAAAGATGCGGCAAGAATTTTTGACGAGCTTGAAATGGACATTTTAATAAATATTTTTTCGAATATGAGGGAACAAAAATCTTCGGCAATACTTGCGGTAATGAATCCTGCAAAAGCCAATGCTTTAACGGTGGAGCTTGCTAAACCTAAGCCTTTACCTTTTGATAAAAATAAGATAAAATAAACTTTTTGCTATATTTATTATATTAAAAATTTTTTTTGTTAATTCTTTCTTGAAACTTTTTTGTTTTAATAATAACTTAGAATGTAGTAATATTTTAAATTATAAAAGCTGTAATTAAAGGAGACCTTAAATGGCTGTTGATAAAGGGATGAGAATCTTAATTGTTGATGATTATAATACTATGTTAAGGATTATTCGTAATCTTTTGAAGCAATTAGGTTTTGAAAATGTTGATGAGGCGACTGATGGTTCTGCTGCTTTGAAAATATTAAGAGAAAGCGGTAACAAATATGGACTTATCATTTCCGATTGGAATATGGAACCGATGACGGGTTTGCAACTTTTAAGAGAAGTTCGTGCTGATGCAAATTTAAAAAGAACACCTTTTATTATGGTTACTGCGGAAAGTAAGTCTGAAAATGTTATTGCTGCTAAGGAAGCTGGGGTTTCTAACTATATTGTTAAGCCTTTCAATGCTGGTACTTTGAAAGCTAAGATGGTAAGCGTTTTAGGCGAATTCTAAAAGCTTTCTTTTTAAAAAAGGATTTTAAAAGTATGGGGTTTTTACCTGATACCAAAAAGGGCGACAAACAGATAATGTCGCTTTTTTTGTCATTATATTTAATTGTTCTTGTGTTTTTGATTGCTTTGCTTTCGATGTCGTCGTTTAGTGGGTTAAGATTCGAAACCGCAACAAAAAGTGTCAGAGAATCGTTTAAACCAAAAATTAAAAATCATTTTTTATCAAAAAAAATAAATTATAAGTCAGGAAATAACGAAGCTTTTTTGATAAACACCGAGGAGAGTTTTCTTAAAAATATGGGAAATGTTTTTACCAAAGAATTGCCTTTGGTAAAAGTGATTGAAACTCAAAGCGGTCTTGTAATGTATGCTTATTTGGAAAAAAATGAGTTCTTTGAAGAAGATGGTATAAATTTAAGAAGCGATAGAACATTGTTTTTTAAAAACTTGGCCGAGAAAATGAAAAGTAATTCACCTCTTTATTCTTATAAAATTGAAATTTTGTTAAAAGACGACGAAGTTCAAGAAAGTAAATTTTTTAATTCCGATAAAAAATCATATTTAAAAGCATCGAATATTCTTAATACTTTTATTGGTTTTGGGGTTAAGCCTTATGAGATTTATTGTGGTTTTGGTAGGGTAGAAGAAAAGGACATAAAAATAATTTTTGATGTTGAAAAGGTATATAAGTGAATCATAATTTTAAAGAAAATGGTTTTTATGATAATGCCTTAGATTTAAACAAGGCTGAAAGTTATGACAGATATTGGTATATAACCTTTTCTGATTTGATGTCTTTGATGGTGGCGTTTTTTGTGATGCTTTATGGAATGTCTTCTCCAAAAGAAGAAAGTTTCAGATATCTTTCCCAATCCATTGAACAAAAAAAGTTAGAGGACAAAAATCCAATTGGAAAACAAGCATCACAGTATGGGCTTAATCGAACTTTTTCAAAAAGAGGAGTTAGCCTTCCTTATCTTGAAGCGGTTTTTTCCTCGAAAATAAGTGAAAACGAAATTTTTAAGAATGTAAAACTTACTAAGGTTGTTAATGGTTTGGCTATATCTTTAAGCGCCGAAGAAATTTTTAATATAAAAAATGGAATCGTCGAAATAAAATCTGAAAAAGAAAGTCTTATATTTGAAATATCAGACATGATGCAAAATATAAAAAACAAAGTAAAAATAGTTGGTTATGCAAAAAACAAAGATTTAAGCGAAAATTATAATCTTGCATTAACCTTTGCTTCATCACTTAGATATATGCTTAAAGAAAAAGGTTACAAAGAAAACATGGATTTGTTAATATATGGAGATGATACAATTTTTGAAAGACTTGATGTAAAAGAGGTTGTTAAAGACGCGTATGTTAACAGAGTCGATATTTTAATTATGTCAGATGGGCAGGATTTGTGAGTAAGTTAAGGTTTGTTTTATTAAGTTTGCTTTTTGTTTTATTTAGCTTTGTTTCAAGGCTGAATGCGAGCGAGCTTTTAATAAAAGCGGCAAGTTTTGACAGGTTTGGAAGAATTGAATTTAATTGGAAAAGCGATGTAAATTATCAAGTAAAACCATATGGCAGAGAGATTTTTATATCTTTTTCAAAAGTAATAGATGAAGATCCAGACAGTTTAAGACAAAACTTACCTAATTATATAAGCGAAGTATATCTTTCATCAGATTTAAAGACGATTGTTTTGAAACTGTTCAATGATTTTCAAATAAGAGATTTCAAAAAAAATGGTGTAATCTATGTCGATATAATCGGTCAGGGAAATTATGATATAAAGGATATGATTAATAACCTGTCCAAACCAAAGAAGAGTAGCCTTACTCGCTCTTTGTTGCTTGTTCCTGTTGCAAAAAAGGAAGTCGTCTTACAACAAGATGCAAAACAAATAGAAGAACAACCAAAAGAAGTAATAAAAGAAGTAATAAAAGAAGTTCCAAAAATTATTAAAAAAGAGCCTAAAAAATCTTCTGATAAGAATAAAGATTTTAAATATGTTTCTTTAAGAACGGCTCAACATGATGATTTCAGAAGATTCGTTTTCGAATGGAAAGATAATGTTAATTTTAATTTAAATGAAGATATAAATTTTGTTGAAATAAAATTTTTGGTGAATGCTAAAATATCTAATCCAGAGATTATAAAAACCTTGCCTGAGGAATATAAGAACATATCTTATGAAAATAAGGGTGGCTATTTATATTTTAAAATACCTCTTAA
The DNA here is from genome assembly GCA_022705265.1 of Pseudomonadota bacterium. GTDB lineage: Bacteria > Pseudomonadota > Alphaproteobacteria > JAKJEU01 > JAKJEU01 > JAKJEU01. The sequence goes on from JAKJEU010000039.1 coordinate 5,059, forward strand.
AGATAAAGCGACTTTTAAAAGTATGAAACTTGGTAAAAGAAGTGTTTTTGATGTTTATCTAAATGAACAGGATTTTGTATTGGTTAAAAATGAAGACACAAAAACAGCCGATATTTCATTTAACGCTGATAATAAGGGCCCAGAAATAAAAAAAGAAGAAGTTAAGGAAAGTGCACCTTTAAAAGTTCAAGATAAAGTAATTGAAGTAAATGCGATTAAAGAGGAAAAACCTTTTTTTGATGAGGCAAAACATAAAAAAGGAAATAAAATTGCAACTATTGCTATGCCTTTTGAAAAAAATTATAACATGGCTTTGTTTAAAAGGCATGGTATTTGGTGGATTGTTTTCGATGGAAATTTAGAAGTTGATACAAATCGTATAAAAGAAAAAATCGGTGATATAATCAAAGAAATAAGTTTCGATAGCACACAAAATTATTCAGTCGTAAGAATGATAATTGATGATAAATATGATTTGGAAGTTGATAAAGATAACACAACATGGGTTTTAAACATTCTTGATGGATATGGTTTTTTAAACAAAGATATAGAAGTCGTTTCTCAATCAGGAATTTACAGTGGTTCAAAAATATATCTTCCGATTCGTGAAGCAAGTCAACCAATTGAGATAAAAGATCCAGAAGTAGGGGATAGTTTAAAAGTAATTTGTATTGCTTATGCTGGTTTTGGTGTTGGTTCAAGCAAGGTATATCCAGATTTTGAAATATCAAAAACTTCGCAAGGTGTTGTTATAGCTTTAAGAGATAATGATTTAGATGTGGCTGTAAGCGATTTTGGGGTCGAGATTAAGAAGATAGACGGTGGTTTAAAGCTTTCATCAATTCAAAAAGAAATCGAAGAAGCAAAAAGAAAAGAAGAAGAACCATCTCAAAATAAGATGAGTGCTTTGAAACTTCTTGATATTTCTTTGCTTGAATATGACGACGCAAAAAAATATTTTAAAGAGCTTGGCGAGATAAAAAGAGAAATATACAGACTTCCAAAAGAAATAAGAAACAGAGCAAGGTTAAAACTTGCACGGTTTTATCTTGCAAACAACATGATTCCAGAAGCTTTGGGTGTGCTTGATATTATTGCATTAAATGATGAAACAATAAAAGAAAATCCTATGTATGCAACTTTGCAAGGTGTTACAAACGCTCTTCTTAACCGATATGAGGATGCTTTGAAATGGTTTAATGTAAAGTCATTAGAAGGAAACGAAGAAGCAAAGATTTGGAAAGCATATATTGATGTTATCCAAAATGATAGTATTGAAAATATGGCAAAAAATTATGATATTTTCAAAAAGAATATAACTTATATTATTGATTATCCAAGTAAAATTAAAAATAAAATTGCATTGCAAGGGTTAAAAATAGCTGTATCAGAAATTGATGAGAATATGGCAAATGATTATATAAATCTTATCAATACTGATGGAATGAGAGGACATCAAAAAGCGGGAATTTCTTATTACAAAGGGTTAATGAATGAGTTTTCAGGACATTTTGAAGAAGCCTTTACTTTGTTTAACGAAGTTGCAAATGGTGAAAATCTTTTTTATCGTGCTTTGGCAAACCGCGAAAAATTGAAACTTGAATACAAGCTTAACCGAATCGACCATAAGGAAGTTTTAAGACAGCTTGAAAAGTTAAGATATTCATGGCGAGGCGATAAATTTGAATTTGATGTAATGAATGATTTGGTTGATTTATATATTTCTCATGGAAAATATAATGAAGCGTTATCGTTGTTAAAAGACATGATGGGTATTTTCAAAGAAGAAGCAAACAACAGACATGTTAAACAAAGAATGGAAGAAATTTTTGATAATTTGTATTTAAAAGGCGATGCTGATAAGCTTTCTCCTGTAAAGGCGATTGGAATATATCAAAATTTCAAAGAAATAACACCAAGCGGAGAAAAAGGTAATGAAATGATAAGACGCCTTGCCGACCGAATGGTTTCTGTGGATTTGTTGGACCAAGCTTCTGACTTGTTGAAAAATCAAGTAGAACATAGATTGGAAGGTCGAGAAAAAGCGATTATCGGTGCAAGGCTTGCTTTGATAAATATTATGAATAATAAGCCAGCATATGCTTTGAAAGTGATTGAAGATACTGATTATTTTGATATTTCAAATAATTTGAAATGGCAAAGAAAACTCATAAAGGCAAAGGCTTTGTCCGAAATGGGTAAAAAAGACGAAGCCATAAAATTGGTTGAAAATGATGATACAAATGATGCTAAACTTTTAAAAACTGAAATATTATGGAGTGCAAAGCGTTGGGACGAGGTTTCCGATGTTTTACGAGGTATGATAAAACGACCTGTAAAAGGTGAAGCTTTGGAAAAAGGTCAAGCTGATATTTTAATTGATTGGATAACAGCATTAAGATTGGCGGGAAGAGAAAAAGTTTTATTAAGAGTAAGAGAAAATTTTGAACCTTATGTTAAAGGAACAAGATATTATGATACTTTTAATCTTTTAACCGATGTAAGTGATAAAGGAACTGCCTTTACTGGGCTATCAGATCAAATAAAATCAGCAGAAGGCTTTAAGTCTTTTATGAACTCGTATGTTGATAAAATGAAGCAGGATGGTTTATCTCAAACCATAAAATAAATTTGTAAGGAATGTAATACTATATGAATACTTTTGGAAAGATGTTTAAATTTACGACTTTTGGTGAAAGCCATGGTCCGATGATTGGTTGTGTGGTTGATGGTGTGCCTTCTAAAATAAGTTTGGACGAGGCATATATTCAAAAATTTTTGGATAAAAGAAAGCCAAACTCATCAAGATTTACAACAACAAGAAATGAAGCAGATAAAGTAAAAATTGTTTCAGGCGTTTTCGAAGGAATGACAACGGGAACACCGATTGCTTTGTTGATTGAAAATTCCGATGCACGGTCAAAAGATTATGACAAGATAAAAGAAACTATAAGGCCTTCTCATGCTGATTTCACATATTTTGCAAAGTATGGAATAAGAGATTATCGTGGTGGTGGAAGAGCTTCGGCAAGAGAAACCGCGATGAGAGTTGCCGCAGGAGCAATCGCAAGAAAAATATTGGGCGATAATATAAAAATTAAGGCTTATATAACTCAAATTGGTAAACACAAAATATCAAGAGAAAGGTTCTCTCTTGATGCGGTTGATACAAATCCTTTTTTCTGTCCTGATTTAGGTATTATAAAGACTTTTGAAGATTATCTTGATGATGTAAGAAAAAGGGGAATGTCGGTCGGAGCAATGGTGGAAGTTGTTGTTGACGGTGTTCCGGTTGGTCTTGGTAATCCTGTATATGGAAGACTTGATGCGGATATTGCTTCGGCTTTGATGGGAATTAATGCAGCAAAAGGTGTCGAAATCGGAGACGGAATGGCGGTTGCGGGCATGGAACATTCTGAAAATGTTGATGAAATAAGATGTAATCTTAACAAGCCCTTTAAAGCAGAGTTTTTATCAAACCATGCTGGCGGAATGCTTGGAGGAATATCAACAGGACAAAGAATAATTGCAAGGGTAGCGTTTAAGCCGACCCCTTCTTCACCATGTCCTTTCAAAAGCATAGAAACAACGGGAAGAGAAGTAAATGTAAAAACCGAAGGAAGACACGATCCTTGTGTAGGGATAAGAGGTGTTCCTGTGGTTGAGGCTATGATGGCGAATGTTTTGGCAGATCATTATTTGAATTGGAAGGCATATTTATAATGTTTAAAAATATATTTTATGGAATTTGGGGTATTTTTGCTTTTTTTGGTATTTTTGTGGTTTTTATAATTTTATCAATCGTAAATGTTGTAAAAGACGATATGAAACCAGTAGCCTTGCCAAAAGAAATGGTTCTTGGAATTGATTTTTCAAATAATATACCTGAACATTATTCAAATGAAATAGATTTGGATAATCTGGGTAAAAGTGGTATTTATCCTCCGTTTACAAGTTTTATATCTGGTCTTAAAAATGCTAAAAACGATGCTTCTGTAAAAGGTATTTTTGCTATTTTAGAAGATAATTCTCTGGGGATTGCTCAGGTTGAAGAAATAAGGAATGAAATAGAAGAAATAAAAGCATCGGGGAAGAAAACTGTAATTTTTATTCCAAGTATGGGTTTGGGTTTAAAAGATTATTATCTTGCATCTTCTTTTGATGAAATATGGATGCCACCAAATGGAATGTTACCGATTGTTGGCGTTTCGGCACAAGTTCCCTTTTTCAAAGGAGTTTTGGAAAAAATCGGGGTCGAGCCAGTTGTTTTTGCAAAACATGAATATAAAGGTATGATGTCATCCTTTACCGAAAAAAATATGCCTTTGAAAATAAAAGAAAATACCGAAGATATGTTAAAAGGTATGTATAACGAAATCGTTGCAAATATTGCTAAATCAAGGAATTTGACTGAAAAAGAAGTTAATGATTTGATTAATGAAGCTCCGATTTTAGCTTTAAAAGCAAAAGAAAAAGGCTTGGTTGATAAAACTTTGTATCGTTCTGATGCCGTATTTTTGGCAAAAAAAATGTTCGGTAATATTGGTGATTTTGTTGATGTTGGAATTTATTCTGAGGTTGTTGCATCTAATTTTGATGAAAAATTGCCAAATATTGCGGTTTTAACTTTGTCGGGTGAAATTCAAAACGGTAAAGTTATGGAAGGTTTTTCTCCGATAATTGGTGATAGAAATGTTTATGAAGAAATTCAAAGAATTAAAGAAATTGAAAATCTAAAAGCAGTAGTTTTAAGAATCGATAGCCCAGGAGGCTCATACGATGCTGCGGACAATATAAGACATGAGTTATCGGTTTTAAAACAAGAAAAAAATATTCCAATTATTGCTTCTTTTGGTAATGTTTCTGCTTCTGGTGGATATTTTATTGCAATGGCTGCGGATAAGATTGTTTCTGATAA
>JAKJEU010000227.1 GCA_022705265.1 Pseudomonadota bacterium
TATATTGGTTCTTACACTTTCGATCAAGAAAGAAATCACCAAATTAACTACATTGCTCTTGGCAAGTGGAATTCGGGCGGCAACCCAATTACCTTTCGCGATCTTAAGGTTTTTAAGCTCGACAGCTCAATTAACAACATTGATGAGGTCAACGCCCATTTTATCAAAAAAACCTTAGAAGGGGATGCATTTCAAAAATTAATTTCAGACGAAAGCGGATTTAACGGCACAAGTGGGTTTCAAAACGCTCTTTGGGTTGCTTTTCTTTATAGAGCATATGATTATTATTTCAAAACTAATCATGTTAAGGAAGTTCGTCACTTAGTCGACCTTTATCTTAATATCCTGCCTAACTATGTTGACCAAAACATCGCTCGCTACGGGAGAGAAGATACTACCGACATTAACCACTCATTTATTAATAACCTCCAATCTAATCCTTTTATAATATATGCCATTTCTGGTTATTTACGTCCAGATCAAATGACCAGAGTAAAAGAACAGTTTGCAAAAGTAATTGACACTTCTATCGCCTATATTAAAACTGATGGAACTTTTCCTTTTAAAACAGATTATGAGGGAGATACCTTTGCTGAAGAAATTTCCTGGTTGTTATGTTTTTATGGTGGTTATTATGTAAATTTTCCCAACGATGTTGAGAGAAAAACAAAAATTCTTGATTATTTAACTTTTTTGGGTTTTCACCATCTTTCTGACGGAAAATCTATCCAGCAGGTTTATGGTGATAGTATTAACTTTAACCATCTCAATAACGACTATAAAAATTTTATCAGTCAATATATTCATGAGGACGGTAGTATTGATAATCATGGGTTTCACCCCTCGTTAAACTACAGCCAAGGAATTATTAGCTCAGCGGCTGTCGTAAGAAATATCCTCGAAAAAAAAGGTGTTATCATCCCCACCTTATCTTATAATTTAGAAAAAGCCTATTTAAAAAGCATAACAGAAAATTTAAACATCAACACCTTTAAACTTAAAGATTACAATCCTCGCTTTAACATCGTCCAAGAAGACATTTACACCTACGCGCCAGACGGTTCTATAATCGACTTTGTGGGGCAAACTAAGCCTTCCTTACTTGAAGACTGGGGCAACAGCTATACTAGCTATCACACCATAGAAAACTACGGTGACTACAAGCTATCAACCGTTTTTGCCAAGAACGTTTATTATAAATTCTATAGTGGAGCGGGGAAACTTTTTTGTGGTCATGCGGATATCGGAAATGGACAGAAATGCTCAGCAGGAACAGAAAACTTCTGGAATTACCTTTTTAGCGATGCTTTATATTCCATGCTTTTCTCCAAACGCTCGGCTTTTCAGCCAATGAATGTCTGCGAAGAAAATCTTTTTAAAGAACATATTTGGGAAGGAAACCCAAACAACATAAACATTGCTTGCGATCGTCAAGCTAAGGTCAATGGAGATGCCTCTCTAAAGCTTTCTAGCGCCCAACCCGCTAATATTGAAAGTTATTCCCCTTTAATTGATGTCAAACCAAACACAACTTACAAAGTTTCTTATTGGGTAAAAACGGACAACCTTCAAGTAATTAGCGCTAAAATATATGGGAAAATAATAGTTGCTCAATACAATGCTTCAGCAGAAGAACATAATGAGATAAATCAAAATAGAATTGACGCTGGCTTTAATCTTGGAGAAAATATTAGGGGGACTAATGAATGGACAGAAAAATCGTATACCTTTGTCACCAGCCCAAACACCAAATATATTCGGTTGCGAGCCTTATTGGGGGGAGATGGCACCGCTCAAGGAACGGTTTGGTATGATCAAATCACCGTTACTGAGCTATTAAGCACTTGCGAGGAAAATCTTTTAAAGACACATCTTTGGGAAGGAAATATGGCCACCATTGATCATTCCTGTGATTATCAAACCAAAAAACATGGTAACACTTCACTAAAATTAGCCAGCTCTCAGCCTGCCAATGTTGAGGGCTATTCCCCTTTAATTGATGTCAAACCAAACACAACTTACAAAGTTTCTTATTGGGTAAAAACGGACAACCTTCAAGTAATTAGCGCTAAA
>JAKJEU010000040.1 GCA_022705265.1 Pseudomonadota bacterium
TGCGGAAAACTTTAAAAACGAAGTTCAAGTTACTGTAACTTTGCTTGCATATGACGAAGAAACTCCTGCTGAAATTGTTGCGATGCTTTGTGCTTCTGCTGCTTTGACAATTTCTGGGGTTCCTTTTATGGGTCCTATTGCTGCGGCAAAGATTGGTTTCGTTGAGGGTGAATATGTTTTAAACCCATCTAACAAGGAATTGGCAAATTCTAAACTTGAATTGGTGGTTGCTGGTACAAAAGAAGGCGTTTTGATGGTGGAATCAGAAGCAAGCGAATTAACCGAACAAGTTATGCTTGGTGCGGTGAAATTCGGTCATCAAGGTTTCCAAGGTGTAATCGATGCGATTATCGAATTTGCCGAAGAAGCTGCCCAAGATGCTTGGGATGTTCCTGAGGTTTCTTCAAATTATACCGAAGTTTTCGCAAAACTCGAAGCTGAATTCGGTGTGGAACTTGGTAAGGCTTATAAAATCACTGGTAAAATCGAAAGAAATGATACCGTAAAAGCAATCAAAGAAAAATGCGTTGCAATTTATGCCGAAGACGAAGAAAAATTGAAATTCGTATCTTCTGCTTTCCATGATTTGGAAAAGAAAGTAATGAGAGCAAATGTATTAAACGAAGGTGCAAGAGTCGACGGTCGTGATACAAAAACGGTTCGCCCTATTGTTTCCGAAGTTGGAATGTTGCCTAAGGTTCATGGTTCTGCTTTATTTACTCGTGGTGAAACCCAAGCTTTGGTTATTACAACCCTTGGAACTGGTCAAGACGAACAAATTATGGACGCAATCGGTGGCGAATATAAAGAGCCATTTATGCTCCATTATAACTTCCCTCCATATTCTGTGGGTGAAGTAAAAAGGGCTGCACCTCCTGGACGCCGTGAAATTGGTCATGGTAAGCTTGCTTGGAGAGCAATTCGCCCAATGTTGCCTAGCAAAGAAGAATTCCCTTACACTTTGCGTGTGGTTTCCGAAATCATGGAATCCAATGGTTCCTCTTCTATGGCGACTGTTTGCGGTACATCATTGTCTTTGATGGATGCTGGCGTTCCTTTGAAAAAGGCTGTGGCTGGTGTTGCTATGGGCTTAATCAAAGAAGGCAATGATTTTGCGGTTTTAACCGACATCATGGGCACCGAAGATCACCTTGGCGATATGGATTTTAAGGTGGCTGGTACTGCTGAGGGTATTACTGCTTTACAAATGGATATTAAGATTACCTCTATTACTTATGAAATTATGGAACAAGCTTTGGCACAAGCAAAAGACGGCCGTATTCATATTTTGGGCAAAATGGCAGAAGCTCTTGACGCTCCAAGAGGCGAAGTTAACAAAAATGCACCAAGAATTATCTCTATCACAATTCCTAAGGACAAAATCCGTGAAGTTATCGGAACTGGTGGTAAGGTTATTCGTGAGATTACTGAAAAAACTGGTTGTAAGATTGATATTACCGATGACGGTGTGGTTAAAATTGCATCAGTTAACGGTGACCAAGGTCAGGCTGCTTTGAATTGGATTAAGGGCATTGTTTGCGAACCAGAAGTTGGTATGATTTATACTGGTAAAGTTGTGAAAATCAAGGAATTTGGTGCTTTCGTAAACTTTATGGGCGACAATGACGGCTTGGTTCATATTTCTGAATTCAAAAACGAAAAAGTTGCAAAAGTAACTGATGTCGTAAGCGAAGGTGACGAGGTTAAGGTTAAATTAATCGGAATCGATAACCGTGGTAAGGTTAAGCTTTCAATGAAAAGAGTTGACCAAGCAACAGGTGAAGATTTAGATCCACAATCAGAAAGTGAGGCATAAGTTAGGTCATCATGAAACAACTTCCATTAGTCAAATTATCAGGCAAAGAAGTGCTTCCAATAATTGAGGGAGGAAAAGGCGTCGGTGTTACCGTCGGCGCCACTTCTGGTGCTTTTGCTCGTGAAAATGCGGTGGGTACCGTATCTGGCGTTTTTAATAACATGGTTGATGAAAATGGCAACAATATTCCTTATGTTTTCAACGGCAAAAATGCTTTTGAAAGACAAAAGGAATTAATCAAGCAATCTATCAAAGGTGGGCTTGACCAAATCAAAATTGCTTATGAAAAAGCAAGCGGAAACGGTCGGGTGCATTTGAATGTTTTGTGGGAACAAGGCGGTGCTTTTGAAACGATTGACGAAATCTTGCAAAAAGCAAAAGGCATGGTTCATGGGGTTACTTGCGGTGCGGGAATGCCTTATAAATTGGCGGAACTGGCTTCGAAATATTCGACTTTTTATTATCCGATTGTCTCTTCTGCTCGTGCTTTTAAGGCTTTGTGGGCAAGGGGTTATAAAAATTATGCCGAATTTTTAGGGGGCATCGTTTACGAAGATCCATGGCTTGCTGGCGGACATAACGGTTTGTCAAACAAAGAAGACCCAGAAGTTAGGGAAAAGCCTTTTGAACGAGTTGCTGAAATAAGAAAAACTATGCGTGAAGTTGGCGTAAGTGAAGAGACCCCTATAATTTTGGGCGGTGGCGTTTGGAATTTGTCAGAATGGCAAGATTATATCGGAACCAAGGAAATTGGGGCGATTGCTTTTCAAATTGGTACTCGTCCTCTTTTGACCAAGGAAAGCCCTGTGGCTAAGCTTTGGGGCGAGGTTTTGGTGAAGCTTAAAGAAGCGGATATCGCTTTGCAAAAATTTTCTCCTACTGGGTTTTATTCGTCTGCGGTAAGGAATAACTTCTTGACCGAATTGTTTGAAAGAAAAGCCACCGAAATTGCGTATTCCGAAACCGAAACCGAAGAGCATAAAGAAAAGATTTCTTTGTCAAAGGTTAAGGAAGTTTTCGTTACTTTGGCGGATAAGATAAAGGCTAATGAATATATTGCTAAGGGGCTTGATTGTTTGATGAGAACCCCTGATAACACCATTATTTTCGTTACCAAGGAAACCGAAAAGAAAATTAAAGAGCTCCGTTCAAAATGTGTCGGTTGTCTTTCTAATTGTTTATTTTCTGGTTGGTCTCAACATACGGAAAGCCATACTACGGGCTTGCTTCCTGACCCAAGGTTGTTTTGTATTTACAAAACCTTGACCGACGGAATAAGCTCGCTTGTTTCTAATCAAGATTATTTGATGTTTTCGGGCCATCTGGGATATCGTTTTGCAACTGATGAAATGTATAAAAACGGTAATATCCCAACGATAAAAGAATTGGTCGAGGCGTTGGTAAAAGGCAAATAATCATGAAAAGAAGAGGTTTGATTTTAATTGTTTCTTCTCCTTCTGGGGCTGGAAAGACTACGGTTATCAAAAACTTGATTAAAAAGATTGAGGGAGTGTCTTTGGCGGTGACTGCGACTTCTCGGGCTATGCGTCCGGGCGAAGTTGACGGCAAAGACTACTTCTTCTTTTCAAAAGAGGATTTTCAAAACAAGATTAAAGAAGGTTTCTTTTGGGAACATGTGGAATATTGTGGCAATTTTTACGGTGTGCCAAAAGCGTCGACTTTGGCGGAAGTGGAAAAGGGCAACGATGTTATTCTGGTCATCGAATCCGAAGGCATGAGAGCAGTTAAAGCAACAAACCCAGAAGATGTTGTAACCGTGTTTATCATGATAAGGTCGTTTGTCGAGTTAGAAGCAAGGTTAAGATCAAGAGGCGACCCAAGAGAAGTCGTCGAAAAACGCATTGGCAATGCTAATAACGAGATTGTGAATTACGACCAATATGATTATTTCATTTTCAACGACGAAGTGGAAAAATCAAGCGAGGAAATTAAGGCTATTATCTCAGCGGAAAGATTAAAACTTACCCGCCAAGTGGAAGTCCCAAGTTTCATCGACAAAGAGTTTTTAAGTAAAGTGAAGTAACCACTTAAAAAAGAAAGGGGCAAAGACATGGCTTTACCTTACCTTAAAGAGGTTCATAAATTAATAAGGCTTATCAAAGCAAAACAGCTTCCTTATTGGCTTTATGATCAAGAGGAAGGTCATGTTGATGCCTCTTTGCTTACTCGCGTGGTGGTAAGCCCTACGACCCCTATGAAATTTATCAAAGAAAAAATCACCGATTTTCGTCCGACTTTGTTTTATTTTTTCGTAAAGGGAGAGGAAACCGACGCCGATTATCAGTTTATTTACGATTTTTGCCTTGCCTTGGAGCGAGGTGGAGCGGTTTATTCGATGATAAAAGGCATAAAAGAGCCAAAACAAAAAATCCGTGGTTTGGAATTTAACCGAAAATTGATGAAAGAGGCCGAATTTAATCTGGAAGCTTTCAAAAAATTAAAACAAAAACGCAAAATCATCATAAATTTAACCGACGAAAAAACGGGCTTGGTTTTAAACAAATTAAACCACGAATTTTCGTTAAAAGGCGATTATCAAGCCTTAATCCAAAGCCTTTACGAATTTTTCGACAAGGATTAAACCGCCTTTATATAAATTAACGGCTATGGTTTTGTTTTGCCCGATAAAACTCTTTAAAATAAGGGCAATGAAGTCAACTTACACAATATTAATGGCTACGGTTTTGTTTTGCCTTGTAAATTGCCGATAATCTGCCATCTTGGCTTCTGTTTCTTACACCCTTAATCCCAGCACCGCCACCACCGTTGAAATGGTCGTCGTTTCCGTTGGTTTTGTCTTTTGTTTTTGAACCGCTTTTATAAACTTTGAAATCGGTTTTAAAAAATTCTGTTGTTGTCATTTTTGTTTTTCCTTTAAAAATTATCTTGAACTTTGGCCTTTTAACATTTTTGCCATCGCCTTAAAATCGGTGGAAGACTTGGTTTGCCCTGATTTAAAAATATCCGACTTTGAATTTTTGAAAACATTAAGCAAGATTTCAGGCTCTCCTGCCATGTCGTTTTTCATCTCGTTTTTCATGCTTTCGGGGCAATCGTTAATGTAATAATCGACACTTTGCAAAGCTTTGCCACTTAAAACATGGGCGAATTTTGAATATCTTATCGCTTCGTCAAGGTGTTTTTTTGTCATATTTGTGATTTTTTTCTTATTCAAATCCTTTACAACTTTGTCGATATGAGAATAATATTTAAGTTTATATTCCATGTAATAAGCAAACCCATATTCAGGTTCGATTTTATCCAATTCATAAGGAGTTTCAACCTCGTCATAAGCCATGGAAAGAGCGACATTTGGCCTTAAATCGTCCTTTTGATTAAGGTATTTTCGGCTGTCCTCGGCAAGCGAAGTTATGGCATTTTTTTTAAGCAAAACCTCGTCATTTAAAATCGATTTCATGACCACCGAATAAGCATTAAGGTACGAAGCCTCATAAGTGTCGCCCTTTTTCAAACCATCTGCTGTCATTTTAACGATATTTGTCTTGATATTTGCCTTAATATCGTCTTTTTCCTTTGCCTTAAACGGTTCGTGATCGCCTTTGCCAAGGTTTACTTTTTTTCCATAATCTTTTATCCTTTTGCGTTCGAAATTAAGGATTTCTTGGGTTTGTGGGCCGATGCTTTTAAACCTTATTTCCACGGTCAAGGCGTTAAAATCGTCCTTACTCATCGAATTAGCCTCGCTTATTTGCTTTGCCATTTTAAGGATATCGGCTTGGTTTAATTTTTTGAATTCTGATGGGTCGAAAAGTTTTGCAAGCCTTAAAACTTCATTAATCGATTTCGAAGTGTTATAGGCAACGATTTTTTCTGGTGCTGATTTTATTTTGTCTCTTTCTTTTTTTTCCTCAACAATGCCGGCGTCAAGTTTTTCTTGGTTTCGGTAATGCCTTGACATTCCGCTTAAAAGATTGCATTGACGGAAATTTAAAACATCTTTGATAAGGTCCTCGCCTTTGCCCATTTGCAAAAGTTTAAGACAAGAATAAGTATCAGCAAAATTTTCGTTTTGATGGCGTTCGTAATCGTTTGAGCCAAGCGTTCTTCCTTCGAAATGGGAATGTCCGTCTTCGTGCAAAAACACAAAATCGTTGACATCTTCGGGGTTGGTTTTGTAATTTTCGTCATAACGGTTAAAAGAATATGGCATAATCCGTGCGATGCTGATAAACCGAGTGTTCGTACCAATTAACGACATATTATAATCGGTATCGGTTTTGGTAAGGTAAATTAAAGGGTGTTTTGTGATTTTTTTATCAACATTTTGAGCCCTTACCACTCTTTTCAAAGTTTGTTTAAATGGAGATTTAAAAAGGCTTTTTTTCTCGTTAAAAGTCATTGCATCTTCCAAATCAAGGTTGAAAACAATCCGTTTTTTATCACCCATATTCATTTCTTTGATATAATCGGCATACTTTGTAAGCAAGGCTTTGCTCGACACATCACCGTAAATATCGCTTATTTTTTGCATGACATAAGAATTTGGAAGTTTGTTTTTTTCCATCACAAAATCATATTCAGGCATAAGCGAAAAGGCACAACATTCGTTTAAATTTAAGGGAATTTTTTTGCCGTTACGATATAACTTTATTCTGCTTTTGAAAAAATCGCTGATAAGACTCATTACTAATGCCTTTAAAAATTAATCATTAAAGGCTATTTTACCATTTTTGTCCAAAATAAGCAATGTTTAAAAAATATGTTATCGAGATTTTAAAACATTGAAAAATTGGCCAAATACATCGGCTCGTTTAAGGTTTTTGTTGATTTCGTTTTTAGAAGATTTGAAAATATCGACTAATTCCTTTGGTTTTTTATAAATGTCGCCTTTAATAATTGCAAGCACACCGTCATTGCCAAATTCGTCTTTGAAAACATTATAAGATTTGGTCGCAAGAGCATGGGCAAAAGCGGAATATTTCACGGCATTATCAAGGTTTTCTTTGGTTTTCAACGATATGTTATTAGTCCTCACATCTTGATAAACTTTGTTTACAGCATTATAATAATTAATTTTTGTTTCGATATATTTTTCATAAGCATCAACACCATGACCACAATTTTTTATATCATTTGGGATTTCGACCTTGTCCATTTCAAAAATTACGGCACAATTAACCCTTAAATCGTCTTTTTTACCCAAATTTTCACGCAAATTTCGCGACACTTCATTAATATTCCCAGACTTGATAAGGTCGGCATTGTTTAAATTAAGCTTCATTTGTTTTTCATAAGAATTTAAAAAAGCCTCTTCATAAGATTTGCCGTCTTTTATTTCTTTGTTAATGTTGGTTACAAGTTCAAGTTCATTTTTAAAAATGATTTTTTCGACTTCTTCGTCTTCGATTTTTACAAGGTTTTGGGTTAAATTTGCTTGGTTTTTTGTGCCAGTTCGATTAAAACGCTCGACATCAATTTTTAATATTCTTTGTGATTGAGCCCCGAATTCTTTTTCGCACAATTCCTTGCTTAATCCGTTAAATTCTTGTTTGGTTATGATGGATTTATCGGATATTTCCTTTGCTTTTTTTAACAAATCTTCTTCGCTTAAATCAGCGACATTATCAAGTTTGCCTTCGTTTTTCATTTTAATGATGTTGTTAATGCTTTCGCCCGTGTGGTGGGTTAAAAAGTCTTGGACATCTTTTGGTTTAAAGGGCATTTTTGAATTATAAAAAATTCCCATAACCTCCATCACAGAAGTTTGGCGATAATTTAAAAGGCTTTCCAAAAGTTTATTGTCATGTCCAAGCTTTAATAATTTTAAACAAGAATAGCTGTCAGCAAAATTTTCGCCTTTATAAGTTTGGTAATAATCGTCGGCTCTGTGATAAGAATTCTTGTCAAGACCGTGGGCGCATTCGTGGAAAAAAGTAAAATCGCTTATGGCTTCGTTGCTTTGTTTGAACTCGTCTTGGGCTAAAAAGTTGAAGTTGTAAGGCATAATCCGAGATATGTTAATATATCTTGTCTTGCGGTTGGATGCAATGCATTGGTCTCTATCTTTTTCGATTAAAAATATCCGAGGGTTAAAGATTTTTTTGTTAAAACCAGAAAGTTTTGAAGCCTCCAAAGTTGCTTTGTAATCTGGTAAGTTTTTGTTTAAAAAGGCGTTGGTGTCTTCTAAATCAATATTAAGGATAAGGTTTTGTTTTTTGCCAAGTTTATTGGTGGTTTTAATGTATTCAGAATATTTGTTAAGCAAACGATTGGCCGAAGCACCCTCATAAATTCCGCTTATTCTTTCCAACACATATGCCTTGTCCAAAGCTTGTTTTTGTAACAAAAAATCGCATTCAGGTAGCAAAGAAAAAGCCATTGAGTCTTCGATATTTGATGGAATATTCGAACCGTTTTGATAAAATTTCGTCTTTGATTTGAAAAAATCGCTGATAAGTCCCATAAATTTCTTGCCTTTATGTAATATTGCTTTAATTTTAGCATTTTACCATTTTTGTCCAAAATAAGCAATGCAAAACGAAAAATCGAAAAACCTTTGTCCGATTAAGATTTTTTTTTAAAATAAAATGTGGTATAAAATAATAAGTTCTAATAATTAATTTAAGAGGTTAATAAAAATTGGCTGATATAAAATATAAAATTGGTGAAGAGGGGCAAAGACCTTGGGGCAAATGGCAAGTAATCGATGTGGGCGAGGGGTTTATTGTCAAAAAAATCACCGTAAATGCGGGCGAGATATTGTCGCTTCAACGCCATAAATACCGCTCGGAACATTGGATAATAACAAAGGGAAACGCAAAAGTAACCATCGGCGATACGGTTTATGATGGTAAGGGCGATGACGCTTTTTACATTCCTAAAACCTCGTGGCACAGAATTAAAAACGACGGCGAAAACGAAATGGTATTTATCGAGGTGCAAACAGGCGACATTTTGGACGAAGCCGACATCGAAAGGGTTAACGACAAATACGGTCGTTCATAAACATTAAAAAAAAAGGACAAACTAAAATTATGGAAAGCTTAAATATTATGGCATTATTTTTTATCACTATTTTTATTTTATTGGCATTTTTGGTCGTAAGCATTTATAACTCTTTGGTTAAACAAAACCAATTAAGTGACGAGGCTTTCAGCGGGATTGATGTGGCATTAAAACGCCGTTATGATTTGATACCTAATTTGGTCGAAACCGTAAAAGGATATGCAAAACACGAACAAGAAACCTTGACCAAAGTTATCGCTCAACGAAAGCTTTGCGAGGGTTCAGGCTCGGTTGAGGCTCGTGCAAATAACGAAAATATTTTATCGGGCATGTTAAAATCGGTTTTTGCTTTGTCAGAGGCTTATCCAGAGCTTAAAGCCAACACTAATTTCATGAAATTACAAGACAGTTTAGATGAAATCGAAGACGCTTTGCAAAATGCTCGTCGTTATTACAACGCCACCGTTCGTGATTTCAACATTTTGGTTAAATCTTTCCCATCAAACATAATTGCAAACCAATTTAATTTTAAGGAAAAAGAATTTTTCGAAATTACCGACATGGCTCAAAAGGAAAATGTCAAGGTTGCATTTTAAAGGTTTTTATTTTAAGTAACTACATACCCTCTTGTAATTAAAAAACAAGAGGGTATGTTTTGATGAGACAACATAAAAATGAATGATACTGATTTAATATTTTACCTCTCTCTTGGGGCTTTTATTGCAATTTTTGTTTATTATTTAACCGTATGGTATGTTTTTGGCAAAGACGATAAACTTAAACCGATTGTCCCAACCTTTAAAATGCCAAAAGGTTTGTCCTTGGGACAGGCGGAAATTTTAAAAAACGACGGAATGTATTTCAGCCGGTCTAAGGCTTTTGAAATGTCTATGGCTTCTCTTATTTCAAAAGGCTTTATAGATATAGAATCTTATGATACGCAAGAAATATTTTTTAAAAAAGGTGAAAAAGACCCATCTTTAATCGAATTTGAGGAAGAAGCAGAAATTTATAACGGTTTTTTTGAATATGATGACAGAATAAGGGTTAAAAAAGAAACTCCCGAAAGTCAGAGTGATGTTTCGTTTGAATTTGTAAGAGGTTATAAAATG
>JAKJEU010000041.1 GCA_022705265.1 Pseudomonadota bacterium
CTTTGTTGGGTTTGAAAAATCGATTCAACTTGGATTTATTCCTTTTGCTTTTTCTGCTGTTTTAAAGTTTGTTTTGGCCTCTATTTCAATTTATGGACTTGCTGGATTTAAGAAAAAGTTATAAAAAATGCATACTTTCAAAGATGAAATCATAAAGGACGATTTAAAATTAAAACTTTTATATCCATGTCCAAAAATGTCCAAAACAATCTTTGAAACCATTGAAAAATCAAGAGATTGCTTAACCCCTTGGTTTGACTGGGCTTTGGAAGACGAAACCAAAGGCGAGGAAAACATATATGAATTTTTAAAAAAATCTTATAAAGAGCAAAACCAAGGGTTAAAATTCGATTATTTTATATTTTATAAAAACGAATATGTTGGAAATATTGGCGTAATGAATATAAATTTAATCAAAAACCAAGCCGAAATTGGTTATTGGATAAGCAAACATTACCAAGGTTTAGGAATAATGAGCCAAAGCCTTAAATTAATTGAAAATGAATGTTTTAATGAAATTAAATTAAAAAAAATCGAAATAATTTGCGATGTTGACAATGTCGCTTCGATTAATTTTGCAATAAAAAATGGTTATCTTGAAAAAGAAAAACTTAAAAAATATAAATTTTCAAAAACAAAAGACAAAATGATTGATGTCGTAATCTTAAACAAAATAAAATAACCGTAACAAACAAGGGAAACGATGATTTACAACGACTTAACCGAAATATATGACAATTTTGACCATTTTTTATTTGATGCTTATGGAGTTTTTGCCTTTGGAAGCAAAGAAACCTCTTTAAGTGTTGTAAAACTTATGGAAAATATTATTAAAAATGAAAAAACTCTTACCATAATTTCAAACAGCTCGGCAAGTGCTTATGAACTTGAAATCGGATATAAAAAAAGAGGTTTAGTAAAAGGAATTCATTATAACGAAATCCTAAGCTCTGGTGAAATGGTGTTAAACGACATCAAAAATGATACTTTGCCTTTTATTGGAAAAAAATATTATCTTGCCTATTATCAAGGTTTAAAAGAGCCTGTTCCTTATGTTTTTAAGGATTCTTGTTATGAATTGGTAACCGATATTAACAAAGCTGATTTTGTTTATTGTGGTGTTCCTCAAACCGAAAACAAAGAAAGAAGTGATTTAAACCTTCTTATGCCTGAGATTGAAAGAATCAAAAAATCAGAACTTCCTTTAATCTGTCCTAATCCTGATTATATGGCGGTTGAAGGTGATAAATTCGTGATTTGTCAAGGACTTGTATCAAAAACTTATGAAGATATGGGCGGAAAGGTTGTTTATTATGGTAAACCTAATGCCGACATATTTTTAAAGGCCTTAGAAAACCTTAAAATTTCAAACAAAAGCAAAGCCCTTATGGTCGGCGACACCATAAGAACCGATATAAAAGGCGCAAATAATGCCAATATCGCTGCTTGCTTGACTTTAAGCAAAAGTGTCACCGAAAACGAAATGGTTAGTAAAAATATTGAAGTTAACGAAAAAAATATTTTTGAATATGCAAAAAATTGGGACGCTGTGCCTGATTTTATTATCAAAAAAGTTTCAAAAGAGGAGCTGTTTTAAATGATAAAAAATTTGATGGGTGAATTAATTAATCCTGAAACTTTGGGAATAAAATTAATGCAAAATTACGATTTTCCCTGCGATGAACGATTAGCGACAAAACCTTTTATTATGGATTTACCAATGTGTCGAGTTTTTTTAAACGATAATAAAAATTTCCCTTGGGTGGTGCTTGTACCTCGCCTTGATATTATGGTGCAAAATGTTTTGGGTTTAAGTGATTTGGAATACCAAACTTTATGCTCTGAAAAAAGGATTGTTATGAAAGCATTGGCAGAGGAATTTAATGAAACTTGCCAACTTAATGCGGCGGAATTTTCGGCGGTGGTTCGTCAATTTCACCTCCACTTAATCGCAAGGAATGAAAAGGATGTTGATTGGCCTAAATCAGTTTTTGACAGCCCAAACAAAGCAATAAAATATGATGAAAATGAAAAAATATTAATGTGTGAACGCATGAAAAATGCAATTAACCAAGTAATTAACGGAGCAAAATAAATGAGTAATGTTATAACCATGATACCTGTTCGCATGGCATCAGTAAGATTTCCAAACAAACCTTTATGCGATATTAACGGCAAAACCTTAATAAGACGAGTTTACGAACATGTTATGGCGACAAATGCTGGAGATGTAGCAATCGCAGCCGGAGACGAGGCCATCGTTGAACATTGCAAAACTTTTGGGGCAAGGGCTATATTAACCGACCCAAAATTGCCTTCTGGTACCGACCGTATTGCCGCTGCTTTAAAGGAAATTGACCCATCTGGTTCAAAATATGAGTTCGTTGTAAATTTCCAAGGCGATAATATCAATGTTGACCCTAAAATCAATTTGAAATTAATCGATTTGATGAAAAGAACCGGCTCTGACCTTACCACTGCGGCTCGTATCATTACTGACGAAGAAGAAAAGGTAAACCCAAACATTGTAAAAATTGCCATGGGGATAAAAGAAGGCGAAAACGAAGGAAGATGTTTATATTTTTCTCGTGCTACTATTCCATATACGAGAGAACCTTTAACCCATAAAAACCAAGACATTTACCACCATATCGGGGTTTATTGTTTTAATGCCGAAAGTTTGCAAAAAATGGTAAAA
Source organism: Pseudomonadota bacterium (assembly GCA_022705265.1). Lineage (GTDB taxonomy): Bacteria > Pseudomonadota > Alphaproteobacteria > JAKJEU01 > JAKJEU01 > JAKJEU01. Next base: position 2,699 of record JAKJEU010000041.1, read on the forward strand.
GCACCAGAAGGAATTTTGGAAGCCAGAGAAAAGCTTGAACAACTTCGCCTTCTTGAACTTGGCATGAGCTGTTATGCAACCATTATCGATAAAATCAAACTTATCGAAGAAGCCCCAGCCGACATTAACACCAAAGAAGAATACGAAGAATCTTTAAAATGGATTAAATAGTATTTTTTAAAATTCCAATAAAAGCCACCTGTAAAAAAATACGGGTGGCTTTTTGTTAAAAAAGCAAAAAATATCAAAACCGATAAAACAAAACCAAGTAACTTTGAAATCAGTCAAGTAATTTTCATTTTTTTAAGTTAAGTACAAATGAGTTATATCAAAAAAATTAATAAAGCCATCGCGATAATTGAAAATAACCTTAATAACGAGGAATTAAATATTCACGATATAACAAAGGAAGTTGGAATTTCTTTATATCATTTTCACCGTATTTTCAATTCGTTAATTGGACTTAATATCGGAGAATACATAAGAAAACGCAAAATATCAAGGTCGGCTTATGATTTAACCGAAACAAACAAAAGAATAATTGATATCGCAATTGATTATGGATACGGTTCGCAAGAAGCCTTTAACCGAGCTTTTAAGGCTCAATTTAAAACAACTCCGGCAAATTACCGTAAATTAAAACAAGGCTCATACATTTATAATAAAAAAGAAATTACTTTTGACTATATTTCACATTTACAACAAGGAGTTACTATGGAACCTAAAATAATTGAAATAAAAAATGTAAAAATAATTGGCATGAGTTGTATGTCTTCGATTAAAAACAACCTTATTCCCGATTTATGGAATCGTTTTATGCCAAGAATTCACGAAATCGAAAATAAATCAGAAAATTTTAAGGCTTATGGCGTATGTTTATGTTCAAGCACCGACAATAAAAAAGGCGATTTTACCGAAGATACCGAATTTACAGAAATTGCTGGCGTTAATGTAACAAGCTTTGACAAAATCCCAGAAGGAATGACATCATATGAAATCGAAGGTGGAAAATATGCCGTTTTTACTCACAAAGGGGCGTTATCAAATTTAAGAATGACTTATGATTACATATACGGCACATGGATTGCAAAAACCGATTTAAAGCTTAAAAATTGTGACAGCTTTGAACTTTACGACGAACGGTTTAATATTAAAAACCAAGAAACATCAGAATTTGACATATATGTTCCAATAAAATAACGAACCAAAAAAAAACCACTTATTTTAAACTTTAAGTGGTTTTTATCTTTTTTTATTTAAAGCCATATTTTATAATAATTTTACAAATCAAAAATTTTAAGGACATAAAAAAATGGCAAAAGCTTTGAACAAATTTTTTAAATCAGAATCAGCACCAGGAATAATCCTAACCGCTATGGCTGTGCTTGCCTTGATTATGGAAAATTCACCTTTATCACATATTTACGCTTTGTTTAAAAACACTCCTGTTATATTTCAAGCGGGAAATTTTGTTATAAACAAGCCTTTGCTTTTATGGATTAACGATGGCTTAATGGCGATATTTTTCTTAACCATCGGACTTGAAATTAAAAGAGAGATAATCGAAGGCAACCTTTCAAAACCAAGCCAAGTAATTTTGCCTGTTTTAGCTGCTATTTTTGGTGTTTTATGTCCAAGTTTAATTTACTCATATATAAATTTTGGCACACCTGCCATTCATGGTTGGGCTGTGCCAGCCGCCACCGATATTGCTTTTTCGCTTGGAATTTTGACTTTACTTGGCGACAAAGTACCAAAAACCTTAAAAATAACTTTGGTTGCGATTGCGGTTATTGATGACTTGCTTGCAATTATAATTATCGCTTTATTTTATACGGCTGAAATTTCGACTTTATCCTTAATTCTTGCCTTTATTGGACTTGCTTTTGCCATTTTGCTTAATAAAAAAGGAGTTACAAGATTAAGCCCTTATGTCGTGCTTGGCTTATTTATTTGGGGTTGTGTATTAAAATCTGGGGTTCATGCGACTTTGGCTGGCGTTGCTTTGGGCTTAATCATTCCGTTAAAAGTTAATAATAAATATGGTTTTCCTCCTGCAAAAACCTTGGAAGACACGCTCCACCCTTGGGTTGCTTTTTTCATTCTTCCAATATTTGCCTTTGCCAATGCTGGGCTTTCGTTAAAAGGTTTAAGTTTAGAGGATATAACTCACCCAATATCTCTGGGTATTATGCTTGGACTTTTCTTTGGCAAGCAAATTGGCATTATGGGGCTTACTTTTATTGTTACAAGACTTAAAATATGCTCGCTTCCAAAAGGCGTTAATTGGTTACAATATTATGGCATGGCTTTGCTTACTGGGGTTGGGTTTACGATGAGTCTTTTTATTGGAACTTTGGCCTTTAAAAACATTGAAAACCTTTATTCCGTAAGACTTGGAGTTTTAAGCGGAACTATTTTGTCTTCTATTGCTGGGATAATTGTGTTAACAATATCAAATCGAATTAATGCAAAAAAGAACAAGGTAAAGAAAAATGAAGTTTAACGATAAAATTGTTGGGAAAAGAGTTTGCCTAAAAGCTTTGAGGGCTAATTTTGAAACTGCGGAAATGGTTTTTAAAGTAGTCGATGAGTCGAGGGAATTTCTTCTTCCTTGGCTTCCTTTTGCAAGCTTGGAACGCACCAAAACCAAAGAAGACACATATGATTTTTTGGTGGAAAGCGATATGCTAAGAAAAAAAGGAAAATCCATCGTTTACGGCATCTTTGTCGAACATGTTTTCATCGGAATTACAAGCGTAGTTGACATTGAACCAAGCCATAAAAGAGGTGAAATTGGTTTTTGGATTTCAAAATATCATTCCGGAAACGGATATGTAAGCGAGGCTGTAAAAATGCTTGAAACCGAACTTTTCGAAACCCTTGATTTCAACCGAGTAATCATGAGATGTGACAGCGATAACCAAGCGTCTGAAAATGTTATGAAAAGGCTTAATTACAATTTCGAAGGCAAATGGAGACAACATAAATTCCAACCTTTGCGAAACAAATATGTTGATTACCTCTTTTATTCAAAGCTAAAAAACGAATATTTCAAAGGATAATTCATGAAACACGATGATTTGATTATATATGAAATTTTTCCGCTTGCCTTTAAAACTTTGGAAAATTCTCCCTTTTACAATATAAAAAATCATCTTAAATACCTTAATAAAATTGGGGTAAATGCGATATGGCTTACTCCTGTTTTTTTAAGCCCTTTTTGCGATTCTGGTTACGATGTTTCGGATTATTATTTAATAAACGAGGATTTAGGAAGTTTTAATGAGTTTAAGGATTTAATCAAAACTGCAAATGAAGTTGGTATAAAAATAATTTTGGATTTTGTACCAAACCATACTTCAAACGAGCATGAATGGTTTAAAAAATCGGTTGCAAAGGACGAATATTTCAAAGATTTTTACATATGGAAAAAAGGCATTGATGGTAACCCTCCTAACAACTGGCAATGTCAAAAAATAAAAGACAGCACTTGGAAATATGTAAAGGAAAGAGACGAATATTACCTCCATATTTACAGCGATTTTCAACCAGATTTGAATTTTGAAAACGAAAATGTGATAAAAGAGCTTGGCAAAGCCATGGCTTACTGGCTTAATCTTGGGGTTTTTGGGTTTCGCCTTGATGTCGTTAACAAAATCGCAAAAGATGTAAGCTTTCCAAACACAAAACAAGGCGAAAGTTCGGCTAAATATTATGTAAATTTGCCTCAATGCTTTCCCTTGATTGATAAATTAAAATCGGAAATCAAAAATCATTTCGAAGGCGATTTTTTCTTGCTCGGACAATTTTTAAACAATGAAAACGAACCAAGACTTGATTATATTTTGGAATTCAGTGCGTTAAGATATGGTCGTGGGGAAAATTACAAAAACCTTACAAACTTTACGATAAAAGACATTTTAAATGCCTATACAAAATGGTTAAAAGAAGACAAAAGCTTCCGTCAAACAACTTTTTTGGGCAATCACGACAGCCCTCGCCCAGTTTCAAGACACAACGACCAAGGATATGGTGAAATCATATCCAAATCCTTGGCAATTTTTACGATTATGTTAAGGGCGATACCAATTATTTATTTTGGTGAAGAGCTTGGAGTGAAAAATATCGCTTATGACGACATCAAAGATTACAAAGACATTCGCACGATAGAGGCTTATGAATTTTTAAAAAGCATTGGTGAAAACGAAAAAACCATAATGCAAGGTATTAAAAAATGGAGCCGTGATAATGCAAGATTTCATATCGATTTTACCAATTTTGAAAAGAACGAATTTTATAAACTTTATAAAACCTTGATACAATATCGCAAAGAAAATTTTGAAACTCTATCAAAGGGCGAATTAAACTTCTTTGAAACCTCGGAAATAATCGGTTATGAATACAAAACCATAAACAAAGAAATAATGGTAATTATGAATTTAACCGACCACGAAATAACCCATGATTTCATTGGTTATAAGAATATTTTCAAAAACACAAATACCCTTAAACCATATGAAGCAACAGTTTTAGAAAAATAATTAATTAAACCAAATCGGTTGGAATGGCCTTTATAAAATCGATTAAATCCTTGGTGTTAAGGATTACTTGGAAACCTTTTGCGCCTGCACTTATGCAAGTTTTTTCATTCAACAAGCAACTTTCATCAATGAAAGTCTTAAACAATTTTTTCATACCAATAGGAGAACATGCACCTCGTTCATATCCTGCGATTTTAAGCAAATCTTTGACCGCGACCATTTTGACCTTTTTATCCCCCATAGCCGTTGCGATTTTTTTCAAATCAGCCTCATGATTAACGGGGATTAAAACCACTGAAAAGCCGTTTTTTTCACCTTCGCAAACCAAAGTCTTAAAAACCATTTCCAAAGGCAAACCCACAGAATTTGCGACATATTCTCCGCTGAAATTATTTTCATCATATTCATATTCTTTTGGTTCGTATGCGATCTTTGCCTTGTCCAAAATTTGCATAACTTTTGTTTTTTTCATGTTTTTTCTTCTTTTTTCAAATCTAATCTTTTATCATCATAATAATACTTAAAAAAAATTAAAAAAAGAGGAAAAATAAAAATGCTTATTACTACCACTTCTACTATCGAAGGTCGTGAAGTCGAATATCTTGGGCTTGTTGATGGAAGCGTTATTTCTGGGGTCAATTTTGTCCGCGACATTTTCGCAGGGTTTAGAGACTTTTTCGGCGGTCGTGCTAAATCCTATGAAAAGCCTTAGAAGATGCCAAAGAAGAAGCTTTAAAAGAAATGCTTGAAAAAGCAAAAGACATGAGAGCAGACGCAATAATTGGCGTTAACATCGGATTTGAAACTATCGGCATGAAAGGTTCTATGATGATGGTTATGGTTACTGGGACTGCTGTAAGGTTGAAATAATGATACAATATAAAAACATAAAAGAATTTTCCGAAAGCGAATTACAAGATTTATTTTTATCTGTGGAATGGTCTTCGGGAAAATATCCTGAAAAACTTGTGCTTGCGATGAGAAATTATTCTTATGTTTTTACAGCTTGGGACGAAGGTAAGCTTATCGGACTTATCAGTGCGATGGACGATGGAATTATGACGGCTTATATCCATTATTTGCTTGTCGATCCAAAATATCAAAAAATGGGCATTGGCAAAGGGTTGGTTGACCTTATGAAACAAGTTTATAAGGATTATTTGCGAATTGTGCTTGTGGCTTATGATGAACAAATCAAATTTTATGAAGCTTGCGGTTTTACAAAAGGCGATAAATCCAGCCCTATGTTCATTACTTCGTTATCAACTTAAAGGCTTATTTAAAATGAAAACCATAAAAGCAACTTTGTCGTGCATAATTGATGAAAAAAATCAAAAAATTCTTATGATTTATAAGAAACGAGGCTTTGGCGAAGGAAAATTCAATTTTCCAGGTGGTAAAGTCAATGAAAAAGAAAGCTTTTATGACGCTTGTATCCGTGAAACAAAGGAAGAAACAGGCATAACCATAATCGACCCAAAATTACTTGGCAAGCTTGAATTTATGCCTCCTGACAATTCTTATTACATCAGAGGCGGTGTGTTTTTATCCACAAAATATGAAGGAGAGCTTGTCAAAGATTGTGAAGAATGTTCTTGTTTTTGGCAAGACATCGATAAAATTCCATATGATAAAATGTGGAGCTCTGATAAAACTTGGGTTCCAAGGCTTCTTAACAAGGAAAAGTTTTATTACAAATTTTTCACCGAATAAATTATCTTGATTTCAGCTTGTCTTTTAAAAAACTTACTACTGGAATTTTTTTAACAAAGGTATCTCTTTTAAAACTTGCCAAATATTCTTTGTCGTTTTTTTCTTTTACAAAATCTTCAATTCCTCTTGAAGCTACTTTACTTGAATAAGGAATATCAAATGCCTTTAAAAGATTAATTGCGCCCCGAACATTTCCATTTTTTGCCGCAACATCGAAAAAAGTCTCGTTATTTTTGTTTTTAAGACCAAAGAATTTTTCCAAATCAACTTTATTCACATTTTGGCTTTCTTTTATAATTTCCATCGCTTCAACCATAGGAAAAGACTTCTTGCTCCAATTTACCTTTTTCTTTGCCGCAACATGAAGAAAGGTTTCCTTTCTGCTGTTCAATTTAAAAAAGGCAGGACTTACATCAAGCCCTACCTTTATCAATTCGACCACCTCTTTCATTCCACCTTTTAATGCTGCATTATGGATGAAAGTGTTTCCAATATTTGTTTGCTTATCAACAGATTCGGTAAAATCAAACCCTCTTTTTTGTAACTTTTTTATATTTCCGAGTTTAGAAGCCAAAGCCGCCTCATGTAAAACCGTTCGGCCTTGCTTATTTTGTTCATTTAATATTGGTTTTATATCAACCTTTGCAACACTTGTCATAATCATCAAAGGGTCAAGAGAATTAGCTTTTATAACATTGAATAAAAAAGTATTTCCCAAATCGTCTCGTTTATCTATGACTGATTGGATATCTTTTCCTTCTTCCATCGCATCACCGATAAACTTATACATATTGTCTTTTTTAGACGCTTTAAGAAGTTCTTCCCCAACATTATCCATTGTTTTAAGTCTCCTTTTTCATTACGAGAATATATAAACTAATTATATATATCGTACTCTCGTTTAGACAAAAAAACAACCCTTTA
>JAKJEU010000042.1 GCA_022705265.1 Pseudomonadota bacterium
TGAACATTAATTCTTGGCCTTCTCCGACCGCAAGTCCACCGATAGCATAACCATCAAAACCGATTTGTTTTAAGGCTTCGGCTGATTTTTGTCTTAAATCCTCACGAACACCACCTTGGTTAATTCCAAAAATCCCATATCCTTCACGGTCAATGAAAGCTTTTTTCGACCTTTCCGCCCATCTCATAGACATAGCCACCGATTTTTCCAAAACCTTATCCTCGCAAGGGTAAGGAGGGCATTCGTCAAGGCACATGGTAATATTTGAATCGAGCAAATATTGAATTTCCATCGAGCGTTCAGGAGTAAGGTTATAAGCTCTTCCATCAAGATGGGATTGGAATTTCACACCTTCTTCGGTAATTTTTCTAAGCTTTGATAAACTCATAACTTGGAAACCACCAGAATCGGTTAAAATAGGCTTATCCCAATTCATAAATTTATGAAGCCCCCCCATTTCGTGGACGAGTTCAGCAGAAGGACGAAGCATAAGGTGGTAAGTGTTACCAAGCAATATTTCAGCACCAGTAGCCTTAACCGATTCAGGCATCATCGCCTTAACCGTTCCCACCGTACCAACTGGCATGAAGGCAGGGGTATTAACTTCGCCATGAGCGGTTTTTAAAATGCCTCTTCTTGCTTTGCCTTCGGTTTTTTTGACTTCAAATTTTAACATTAAAAACTCCTTCTTAAAAATTCGTCAGAGTCGACTTTATTGTCATCGATTCTGTTTCTTGCTTCGATATGTTTTACGACATTTTTATCATTTTGTTGTTCGAAAAATAAGAATAAAGTTCCATTTTCTCTTTGATAAAGCCATGTTTGGGTTGGGTGGTCAAATCGTTTAATATCAGGCTCACCAATCATTCTTGTTATTTCTCCGTCGCTTTTATTGCTTAAATAAGAGGCGTTATAATTACGGCTAAAAAAAGAGTTTGATTTATATTTTTTGGTGGTTTTCTTTGGCGAATAAGAGTTAGATACAGAAGCATAATTGCCATTTTGATTTACGCTACACCCTAAGGTTAAAAAAAGAACGCATAATATGATTTTTTTCATTTTTGTTTTACTTTAACTAATAATATTGTCTTAAAGAAAAATTTAACAAGCAAAGATTAAAAATACAATCAAATTTCTTTGAAAATCCGCTTATTTTTAAAAAAAATTGAAAAAAAATATAAAAAACTTTGATTTCAGGGACGAAAATATATATAACATTTACAAGAATTTTAATTATTAAAGCACATTTTATGAAATATGATGTCTTAGGCATAGGAAATCCAATAATTGATATTACTTCCTTAGCAAGCGAAGGTTTTTTAAAAGAAAACCAAGTTTGTAAGGGAGCGATGAATCTTGTCGATAAAAAAAGGCTTAATGCTCTTAAATCAAAATTAGAAAATGTTGAAAAAACTATTGCGGGAAGTGTTGCAAATACTGTATACGGACTTGCATATTCTTGTGCAAAATGTGCATTTATTGGTAAAGTCGCAAAGGATGAAGAGGGGGATTTTTATAAATCCTCTTTTCAAAATGTGGGTGTTGATTTTGAAACCAAGCCTTGTTTTGGTGAAGCAACAGGGGTTTCTTTGATACTTGTTTCTGAGGATTTTGAAAGAAGTATGAATACTTATCTTGGTGCTTCTTTGAATTTGTCGGTCGAGGATGTTTGCGAAAATACAGTTAAAAATTCGAAAATAATCCTTTTAGAAGGATATTTAATGGATAGTGCTTCTTCAAAAGAAGTTTTATTTCATGTTTTGGATTTGAAAACTGATGATAACAAAATTGCTTTAACCTTATCGGACAGCTTGTGTGTTAAAAGGCATAGAGACGATTTTTTAAAGCTTTTAAACACGGGCAAAATTGAAATTTTATTTGCAAATTTATCCGAAATAACCGAGCTTTTTGGCGAGGATTTCGAAACAAAAGCAACAAGCGTTTGTGATGAAATTGTGGTTACTTTGGGTAAAAAAGGAGCTTTATCAATTATCAAAGGAGACAAGTTCAAAGCAAATGCAAAAGGTAATGTAATAATAAAAGATACAACAGGAGCAGGAGATTTATTTGCATCTGGATATCTTTATGGTATATTGCATAACAAACCTCCCCTGCAAAGGCTTGAGATTGGCATTTTAAGTGCCTCGGAAATAATTAGTCACTTTGGGACTAAACCAAAAATTAAGTTAAAAGAACTTATGAATTAGATATATATAAAAGAAAGAAAAGAAGAATAAACCTATGAAAATGAGAAATATTGCAATTATTGCCCATGTTGACCATGGCAAGACTACTCTTGTTGATGCTATGCTTAAACAAAGCGGTACTTTCAGAGAAAACCAAGTAGTCCAAGAAAGAATTATGGACTCTAATGATATTGAAAGAGAAAGAGGTATCACTATTTTAGCAAAAGCTACTTCGGTTGAATGGCACGGTGCAAGAATTAATATCGTTGATACTCCTGGGCATGCTGATTTCGGTGGAGAAGTTGAACGAATTTTGAACATGGTTGATGGTGCGATTGTTTTGGTTGATGCTGCGGAAGGTCCTCTTCCACAAACTAAATTCGTGCTTTCAAAAGCGTTGAAACTTGGTTTAAGACCAATCGTGGTTATTAACAAAGTTGACAGACCAGACGCAAGAGTTGAAGAAGTTTTAAACGAAATGTTTGATTTGTTCGTTATGCTTGATGCAAACGATGAACAACTTGACTTCCCTGTGCTTTATGCTTGTGGTCGTGAAGGTTGGGCTGTGGAAAATCTTGAAAAAGATGAACAAAAAGATTTAACTCCATTGTTTAATGTTGTTATGAATCATGTTCCTGCTCCTTTGTGTTTCCCAGAAGCGCCATTTTCTATGTTGGTTACTACTTTGGAAATGGACCCATTCGTAGGAAGAATTTTGACAGGTAAAATTTATTCAGGACAAATTAAGCTTAACTCTACTATGAAAGCGATAAGCATGGACGGAACCGTTATCGAAAATGCCAGAGTTTCTAAAATCATGGCTTTCCGTGGCGTTCAAAGAACTGCGATTGATTTTGCTTATGCTGGTGATATCGTTTCGATTGCTGGGTTCAAAGAAGCAACCGTGGCTGATACTTTGTGCGATGTTAATGTGATGAAAGCAATTAAGGCGGAACCAATTGACCCTCCTACTTTGGCTATGACTTTTTCCGTTAATGACAGCCCTTATGCTGGAAAAGACGGTTCAAAGGTTACTTCAAGAATGATTGGCGAAAGATTAATGAAAGAGGCAGAAGGAAATGTTGCTTTGAAAATTAAGGCGACCGAACAATCTGATGCTTTTGAAGTTGCAGGAAGAGGTGAACTTCAACTTGGTATTTTGATCGAAACCATGAGAAGAGAAGGTTTCGAACTTTCAATTTCAAGACCAAGAGTTTTGATTAAAGAAGAAAACGGTAAAAGATTAGAACCATATGAGGATGTTGTTATCGATGTTGATGATGCCTTTACTGGAAATGTTGCTGAAAAAATGGGTATCAGAAGAGCTCAAATGACAGACATGAGGCCAATTGGTGGCGGTAAAACAAGAATGACTTTTAAAGCTCCTTCTCGTGGTTTAATCGGTTACCATTCTGAATTTTTGACTGATACTTCTGGAACTGGTATTATGAACCGTATTTTTTCTCATTATGGTGAATTCTTGGGTGAAATTTCAGGAAGAAGAAATGGCGTGCTTATTTCAATTGAAACTGGTGTTGGTGTTCCTTATGCTTTGGAAAAAATCCAAGAAAGAGGCGAGCTTTTCATTACTGGTGGTGATGCGGTTTATGAAGGTATGATTATTGGTGAAAATGCAAAAAGTGGCGATTTGGAAGTAAATCCAATTAAGTCAAAGCAACTTACCAATTTCCGTGCTTCTGGTAAAGATGATGCAACCGTTTTGGTGCCACCAAGAAAGATTACTCTTGAACAAGCTATGTCTTATATTGAAGAAGATGAATTGGTGGAAGTAACTCCTAACCATATTCGTTTAAGAAAAAGACATCTTGACCCACACGAAAGAAAAAGAGCTTCAAGAGCGGCTGAATAAAATAAAAAAAATATAAACAAAAAAGCACTTTTTAAGTTATCATGACTTTTAAGGTGCTTTTTTTATTTATTAAGGTGGTAAAATTTTCATGAAAAATATTGCAATTATTCCGGCTCGTGGTGGGTCAAAAAGAATCCCAAGAAAAAATATCAAAGAATTTTTTGGAAAACCAATGGTTGGTTATGCCATTGAGACTGCTTTTAAATCTGGTGTTTTTGATGAGGTTATGGTTTCAACCGATGATAAAGAAATTGCTGATATTGCTTTGAAATTCGGTGCAAAAGTACCGTTTTTAAGGTCGATTGAGGCTTCAAGCGATTTTGCCACTACTTTTGATGTGTTAAAAGAGGTTGTTTTAAAATATAAAGAACAAGGAAAAGAATTTGAAAGCTTATGTTCTATTTATCCTTGTGTGCCTTTTTTAAAACCTGAAACTTTGAAACAAGCCTACAAAGAATTTCAAGGATTTGATGGGCTTTTGCCTGTTTGTGCATATAATCACCCAATTGAACGGGCTTTGAAAATCGAAAATCAAATATTAAAATATAATCAACCAGAATACCGCCTTACAAGAACTCAAGATTTGGAAAAAAAATACCATGATGTGGGTATGTTTTGTTTTGCTAATATTAAGGTTATGTTAAAAGAGGAAAAGTTGGTCGTCGATAAAATTAAGGCCTTTGTAATGGATGATAAGGAATGTCAAGACATTGATAACGAACAAGATTTTGAATTGGCTGAAATAAAATATGAAATCCTTTTGAAAAAAGGTCTTATTTAACTTTTTATAAATCGCAAAATAAGATATAATGTATATAATTATATTATATCGGTTTATGGGGTTTTTATGAAAAAAATCATTATCTTTGCTTTTTTTGTTTTTATGTTTTCTGATTTATCGTTTGCATCAAATGATGAAATAAAGGCTAATAAATCGGCCGAGTTCGTTCATGAAAGCATTGAAAAAGTTTTGGAGGTTGTAAGGTCTTCGGATGCTTCTTATCGTTATGGCGAAACTTTGAATTTGGTGGAAGAGCTGTTTGATTACGAAAATGTACCAAGATTTGCTTTGACTTATAAAAATTACAAAAATTTAAGTGACGAACAAAAGGATTATTTAAGCAAATATTCAAAACGCTCGGTGGCTTTGATGTTGTTGGATAAGTTTTTTGTGAAAAATATGGAATATACGATTTCAAAAGCAGCAAAACATAACAAAGATTTTGAAATATATTTAAGCATTAGAAAAGTCGAAGGTATCGATTTAAAACAAGTGCTGGGCGATGTTAATGAAAATGGTAATGACGGAAATATTGAAGTTATATTTATTGTAAATGAAAAAGAGGGCAAATTTATTTTAAAAGACATTAAAGCAATGAATTTAAGTTTTTTAATTAAAGCAAGGGATTTTTATCAAAAGAAGTTAAAAGAAAATAATATGGATTATGATGAGTTGGTCGATGACTTGATAATGTCTTTGGAACGGGACGAAAAAGATTTTAGGCAAAAATATAAAGTTTCCGAGGATTTATTCCCTTCGATTAAGACTTTATTGATTTTGGAATAATTTTAAATAACAATTGACTTTTAATATGCTTTATATAATAATTAACAGTTCCTAGTTTGAGTAATAGCATGTTAAAGGTGGCATCAAAATGGAACAATTAATGGAAAGACAAAAAATAATTACAAAAAATAAATTAGCAAATGTAACAGATTGGGTTTTCGATTTGGACGATACTTTATACCCATCTACTTGTGATGTTTTCTTTAAAATGGAAAAAAGAATTTGTGAATATATGAGCAAACACATTGGAATAACTGTGGACGAGGCTCGTGTATTACAAAGAGAATATTATGCAAAATACGGTGTTACAATTCGTGGTTTGATGATTCACCACAATATTGACCCAGATGATTTTTTGGAAGATATTCACCAAATCGATTTAAGTGTTTTGCCTGAAAACAAGGATTTAGACGAATGTATCGCAAATCTTCCTGGTAAAAAATATATCTTTACCAATGGTATCAAATCTCATGCTGAAAGAGTTTTAAAAAAAGTTGGTATAAGAAATCATTTCGAAGGAATTTTTTCTATTCGTGAGGCTCATTTTGTGCCAAAACCATCAATCGATATTTATAAAAAAATGTTGAATACTTTTGGAATTGACCCAACAAAATCAATTATGTTTGACGATGCTCAAAAGAATTTAAGACCAGCAAACGAGCTTGGTATGGCTACCGTTTGGGTTAGGGGTGCGGTTACTCATTTTTCTAAGGTTGAGGAAAATCCAGAATTTTGTGATTATATCACTTCTGATATTACTTCTTGGCTCAAAGATGTTTTGGCTGGAAAAATTAAATAAGGGATTATAATAAAATGAAAGTTGTCGCGATAAACGGTTCTCCAAGAGAAAATGGAAACACTTATCAAGCTTTGAAAGCAATGCTTGACGAACTTAACGCCGAGGGAATTGAAACCGAAATTTTGCAAGTAGGTGCAAAGGTTATTCGTGGTTGTATTTCATGTGGAACTTGTCGTAAAACGAAAAGCGGTCATTGTGCAATTAATGATTATGTGAATGAAGCGATTGATAAAATGGTCGAAGCCGATGGTATTATTGTTGGCTCTCCGGTTTATTATGCGGGAATTAACGGTACACTCAAAAGCTTTTTAGACCGTGCTTTTTATGCTTCTTCGTCGAAATTTAAGTACAAAGTTGGGGCAAGCGTTATTGCTCAAAGAAGAGCTGGTGCTTTGCCTGCTTTTGACCAAATTAACAAATATTTTGCTATTTCGGAAATGGTAACCGTCGGTGCAAGTTATTGGAACATGGCTTTTGGTGCTGGCGAGGGCGAGGCTTTGCAAGATGACGAAGGTATGCAAAATATGAGAGTTTTGGGTAAAAATGTTGCATGGCTTATCAAAACCATCAAAGAAGGTAAGGTTGAAAAACCTGAAACCGAAAAAAAGATAAAAATGAATTTTATCAGATAATTTTATTGAAATTAAATAAAAAAGGGGCTTTTTAATCAAAGTCTCTTTTTTTTATTATGTTAAGAAATATATAAGTGGTACAATTATCGTTATATTTTTAAGAGAGGTGGTATGAAAATAATTGGAATCAATGGTTCGCCAAAAGAAGATGGAAATACTTATCTTGCTCTTAAAACTGCATTAGACGGTGCTGCCGAATTTGGTTAAAGAAACCGAAATTATAAATGTTGGAAATAAAGTTATAAGTGGTTGTACAACTTGTCAAGAATGCCAAAAAAACAAAGACGGAAGATGTTCTATAAAAAATGATTTTGTTAATGATGCAATCCAAAAAATGATTGAAGCTGATGGGATTATTATTGCTTCCCCTGTATTCTTTGGTGGAATTAATGGTACATTAAAAAGCTTTTTGGACAGGGCTTTTTATGCCTCATATGACAAATTCAAAGGTAAAGTTGGCGCTTCTATCGTTTCACAAAGAAGGTTTTTGGTAATGCAAGCAATTGAACAGATTAATACCTTTTATACTATATCAAATATGCTTTGTGCTGGATATGGTTTTCTTGATACTTCTATTCGTGATCATATGGGAATGAAGATATGAGAGGTCTTGGCAAAAGAATGGCACAGCTTATTATTAAAATGAAAGAGGTCGCAAGACAAAAAGCAAAAGAAAAACAAAGTAAAGAATAAATTATTTAACGAATTTGTTTAATTCATGTTGCAATAAGGATTTTTTGAAATCTCCGCTATGACCTTCGTATGGAACTATGACTAATTCAGACTTTGGTAAAGCCTTATGCAAACTCCATGCACCAGATAACGGAGCATCCATATCATATCTTCCATGTGTCATAAAAATATCCAAATCTTTTAATTTATCAGCATTTTTAAGAATATAATTGTCTTCGATGAAAAAATGGTTCGCTTCGTAATATAAAAACATTCGTGAAGGATATACATCTTCGTCTTCCATAAAAGCTGGGTTGAAGTCGTCAGATTTATGAAAAGTAGTTTTCATCAGCGAAATTTCATAATTTGCAATCAAACAAGCAATTTCTTTTTTCCTCTCTATGTTACCAGTTTCAAATTCATCAAATAAATAACCAGAAATATCGTTTTTTTTGTCCTCAGGAATGTTTTTCATGAATTCTGAATGAAGGTCAGGGAAAATGTCTTTAACCCCATCATAAAGGAAATTAGAATCAGCTTTTCTTGCTAAAAAAGAGCAGTTTAAAAACATTTTATTAATCATAGCTGGATATTTAATCGCAAACAAAAGCGAAAGACAAGCACCCCAAGAGCCAGCATAGATACAAGTTTGTTTTACATTTAAAAAATCCAATAATTTTTTTATGTCATCAACCAATTTATGGGTGTCATTGTCAATTATTTCACCGCTTGGAGTTGATTTTCCGCAACCTCGTTGATCGAACAGGATACAAAACATTTTATTAGTATCAAGCCCAATCAGATTTTTTGATTTAAAATTTCCCCCAGGTCCGCCATGAACAAAAATCACAGGAATACCATCAGGATTTCCATAAGTTTCGTAATAAATATTATGAATTTTCGATACTTTTAAAAAACCAGATTGCAAAAGCTTAGTCATTATTTTTAACCAACATAAAAGACACAGGAACATCGCTTATAATATCAATTCCATCAGATAAGTTTTTAAAAGCTTTGTAACTTGAAACAAACAACTTTGCCTTGGTCTTTTTTATGTAAGATTTCAAATCATCAAAGCATAACTTATCAACTTTTATCAAATTAGCACTTTTGTTATATGCTTTTAATTCGTATTTAAGCTTATCTAAGGAAGCATTATCCACAACAATATTAAGAGGAATAGTCTCATTTTCGCTTTCATATGGCAAATCGTCATAATCCAACATTTTTGAAACATTTTTCATAACATATTTTAAGGTGTTCATCGAATCTTCCGAACCATCAAAATACATCAAAGTTTCAGAGTTTTTTGGTAAGGCTTCGATTAAAACAAGGGTTGAAACCGATTTTTTAAGCAATATTTCCTTTGCTCGCAAACTTAAAGAAATCTTACTTAACACAGGAAAGTTAAGTTGGCTTTGACCTTGGATATAAGGTGAAGAAAAATAATAATTAGCCGTCTTCCAACCAGCCCAAGCCATAACCAAAAGGTCCGAAGATTTTGAAAGCTTAACGATTTCCTTTTCAACCACACCTTCTGATGAAAGGAACTCATGTTTAAGGTTCTTACCTTTAAAAGCATAGTTAATGGCATTGTTAATTCTTATTTTTTGAGATTTAAAAACATCGCTAAGCTCTTTATCCTTAATAATTGATTTATTGGAAGACGAAAAAGGGCTTATCATTTTAATATGGTTGAAATTAGCAATCTTTTTCAAATTGACATCTTCGATAAATATCAAATCAACATCAGAATTAATCCGACAAGCCATATTTACCGCTTGGTCCATAGATGCAACACTTAATGGAGAACCATCAATCGCGATTGCTATTTTTCTTATTTCCATGATTTGCCTCACCATTTATTAGTGTTAAAAGCCATTCTCTTTTTAAGATAGTTTTGTAAATTTTCGCTTACCATATAGTTAATCGTTCCTTTTGGATATTTGCCATTTTTATCCAAAGCACCAGCTTCGATACCAGTTAAAAGTTCAATTCCTTCGTCGATGGTTTTAATTGGATAAACGCTGAACATTCCCGCCTTGCAAGCTTCGACGACATCAGAACGGAGCATTAAATGTTGAACATTTGAATAAGGGATTAAAACACCTTGTTTGCCGTTTAATCCTTTTAATCTGCAAATGTCAAAGAA
>JAKJEU010000228.1 GCA_022705265.1 Pseudomonadota bacterium
CATCATCTTACTTAAAAGATTATATGTCTTATCCGTCAAATAATAATCATAAGGAGTGGAACTTAAAAGATTATTTTTTATAACAAGGCTGTTTTGCCAGAAATTAGAGCCCAAACTAAGCTCGGAAGTTTCGTCATAAACCCCAAGATAATCAATGTTTATCTTAGGCACATCAGAGACGATAATTTCCGAATTAGCCTTAAAAGGGGTTAAAAAAGCAATAAATAATAAACTAGCTATTAATTTCATGGGTGATTTCTTTTGTCTCGGTTGTTGTTTCGCTTGGGATTTCATAAAATAAAACGAATACAGAAAAGCATACCAAAGATATCAATCCGACATAAAATAAAAATTTAAATAAAGATTTCATTGTTTGATTCCTTAATTTTTTTGTTATTATATAATAAATTAACAAGATGAAATAAATATGCAAGTAAAAACAAAGAAAATTAATAAAAGCATTATGCTTGTAGGCTTGATGGGCTGTGGTAAGACAAGTGTTGGCATGTTGCTTTCAAAACATTATAAAATGCCTTTTTTCGATTCGGATGTTGAAATTGAAAAGGCTTCTAATATATCTATAAGTGATTTTTTTGCTAACTATGGTGAGGCAGAGTTCAGAAAGGGCGAAGAAAAAATTATTTCAAGGCTTTTAAATGATGAACCTTCTGTAATTGCAACTGGTGGTGGTGCTTTTATATCCGAAAATACTAGGAGTATGGCCAATGAAAATGCTTTGACTATTTGGATTAACGCTGATGTAGAGGTGCTTTATGAGCGGACTTCAAAAAGTGACAGGAGGCCTTTGCTTAAAAATACTGATATAAGGGCAAAGCTTACAAATTTGCTTAATGAAAGACAAAAATTTTACAGCCAAGCAAAAATTGTTGTACCAACTTATAAGGAAACGGCAAGGTCTACTTCAAGACGAGTTATTAAGGCAATTGACGAGTATCTTAAACAATCGGAGGATTGAGATGAGAAAAATATTTTTTATATTTACACTTTTTTTGATTTCGGCTTGTTATTATACGCCTGATAACTTTGTTGCTAATGTTATCGTGGATGATAAAGGTGCTTTTTCAATGGTTTATGAAGGCGATTTGGTAAGAGTTTCTTATGTAAAAGAATTGCTCGAAGGAAAAGTAAAACCAGAGGATATAAGAGAAAAGATTGAAATAATAAAACGAGATTTGGAAAAAGAAAAATCGTTCAGCGAAGTTGTTTCAATGGGACAAGGTCGTTTCAAAGTTAAATATAAGAAAACAGGTTATATTGGACCAGGAAAAATTCATTCATTTATAAGACGAGATTCAATTATTTTCAGTTTAAAATCAACTCCCGAAGAAAACGATTACGAAGTATTTTTTGCAGGTCGTTATTTAACCCCAGACAAACAAAAACAACTTCTTGATTTAGGTGTTCATATCAACGGTATTTTCAGATTTGCAACAAATGGAAAAGTCGTTGAACATAACGCGATGAGAGTTATTAAAAATTCAAACGAATTTGGCGGTGGAATGATTTATGAATGGGTAATCAAGGATTTTGAATATCCAAC
The DNA here is from genome assembly GCA_022705265.1 of Pseudomonadota bacterium. Taxonomy (GTDB): domain Bacteria; phylum Pseudomonadota; class Alphaproteobacteria; order JAKJEU01; family JAKJEU01; genus JAKJEU01. The sequence goes on from JAKJEU010000228.1 coordinate 1,562, forward strand.
TCCACATCTTGTTATGAAACTTAAAAACAAAAGATAATTTTAAAATAAATTAATTGTGTCATCTTTAATTCTAATTTTTTAAGAGGTTAAGAGTTGAGGATAGGTATGTCTTATTCCCAATTTTTATTTCCAATTTTTGTTATAAGTCATAGAGCTTGTTTGTTTTATAAATTTTATCTAAATCAATTTGAATTACAAATTAATTTTATGTATAAATTTAGTTAAAGAATTTTTAAAAAGGAACAATAAAAATGACTACATTGGAATATTATAACAGTTTAAGGCAAAAAGATTTGAATGAGATGTATCAACTGATACTTTGGGGTCATTTGGTTTATGTTGTGGTTTTGTTGCCCATTCTTTATTTTTTGGGAAGGTTGTTTTCGAAAAATAAGAAAAAAGTTCTTTATATCGCCGTGGGTTTGACTTTGGTTTTTAATATTGGGGTGCATGAAAAAATAAAATTAAAGGTTACAAAAAACACCCGCCT
>JAKJEU010000229.1 GCA_022705265.1 Pseudomonadota bacterium
ATTCCTGTATATGGTAATGATTATTACAACAATTCAAATGTAAACCCTGATTATCCTTGCGTTATCGATTCTTGTGGTAACAGAGTTTGTGAAAATTATGAAAGCCTTAAACAACAATATCAAAATTATTATGTTGGTGAGCCATGCAATCAACAATAAAAAACATTCGATTCGTTTTATTAATAATCTCTGTATTTTTATTTCCTAAGCTTTCTTATTGCCAAAATTTTTATTTCGGCGAACAAGCTCCTGTGGTTAATCAAGAAAACAAAAACTTGAATAAAAAAACATATGTAAGAAATGTTTCAAAGGATTATTATGTATTTAAGACTGAGGATTATTCAAACACTTATTGTCCAAAAGGTGAGGCAAAAGTTTTAGAAAGAAAAATCCCAAAATATCAAGATGACCATGCTATTTTTGATGTTCGTGAAAATAAAAATTTAAAGTGCAAAGATGTCTATTACCCTTATAACTATACCGTACCAAAATAAGATGCCAAAAATAAAAATTATTGCAAACAAAACCTCAGTATTAAATGCGGAACTTCTTGGATGGCTTTCTGAACAAGCTATCTTAGATTTAAGTGCCTGTAATACTTTTTTTAAGAAAAATGAATTTGAAAGCTATGTAAAAGAATTTTTACCAAAACTTATCAAACTTCCAACCGATGTAAAAGACAATGAAACTTCAAATCTTGTAATCGAAAATATTTGCAATAGTTTAACTGAAATAACTTTGGAAAATCTTCCAAAAGTAACTACCGAAGAAAATATAGACATATACACAACAAACGAGCTTGTTAACGCCGAAACAAATATAAGACAAGCAAGTATAAATATGACCTTGGCAAAAGAAGAACCAAAAGACACCGAAGGGTTAAAAGAATCCTTAGAAGATTATTTTAAGGTTGATAAAATCCGCGATGATGACGAACTTCGCGATGTTTTACCAAACATTATAACCGACAACCGAAAACTTATTATTGTTGATGCTCCTCCTGGCTCTGGTAAATCAAAAATTTTCCAAGGATATTCATACGCAGCATATCATCATAACAAGGATATTCCTATAATCGTTGCGACATCTCCGTCTGACCAAGCTGCGGCCGAACTTTATTACGATTTAAAACGAAAATTATCCTTAATTGGAAACGATTTCAAACTTTTACAATATAATTTGCGAATTTTGCTTACTGATTTAAAGGATAAAGTTGTCCCAAGAAAAAGCATTATCATGGTTGATGAGGCTGGATTTATCGGCACAAAAGACATGGCAAAACTTTTAAAAGAAACCTCCGAACTTGACATCAAAGTAATAATGGTAGGAGATAGCAAACAAATCCCTCCTCTTCCTGCTGGTAATGGATTTTCTTTGATTTCCGAAACTTTGATAAAAGAAGGGAAAGCAGTAGTTTACAACATCGCAAGTATTTTCAGACAAAAAGACCCAAGTGAAAAACAAGCAACAAAACATATCCGTTCGGGAAATGCCGATATTGCTTTGAAAACTTATGATGAAAAAACTTATCAAGATGGTAACAAAGCCCTTAAATTCGAAGACAAAGCCACCGAGCAAGCCGTCAAAGATTATGTTGAATACATAACAACTCCAAACAATCCAGACAGTTCAGCGACTATATTAGCGGTTGATGGTATAAGTGCCAGAGACATAAATGATAAATTAACTCCTTATCTTAAACAAGCAAACCTTATTAAAAATCCTGTGACTTTTAATGAAAACGGAAGAAAAGCCGAATTTTATGAAGCTGACCGCGTAATTTTTTATCAAAAAATCAGAGCCGAAGAAAATGGTGAAAAAATCGTTGTAAACGCTGGGATTAGAGGCGAAGTTTTAGAAACAAAAAAAGATTCTTTAAGGGTAAAAATCGCAGAAGATAGAGTAGTATCCATCAAAGCAAAAGATTGTTTTAACCTTGAAAAGGCTTGGTGTCTTTCCATGTATGTTGCGCAAGGAATTTCTCAACAACGCTCGTTTTTGGTAATTAACAAAAAAGGCAAAATGGACCTTGCCCAAGGTT
>JAKJEU010000230.1 GCA_022705265.1 Pseudomonadota bacterium
GTGGGTTTTAAACCTTCATATGGAAGATGTTCAAGATACGGTATGATAAGTTATTCCTCGTCTCTTGACCAAGGTGGCCCTATTACCAAAAATGTCGAAGATTCTGCTATTATGATGAAAATCATGGCTGGATACGATAAAAAAGATGCGACCTCAGCTAATATCGAAGTTCCTGATTATGAAAAATCTTTGAAAAAAGATATCAAAGGAATGAAAATCGGATATATCAAAGAATTTATGGATGTTGAAGGTATTAACCCAGCTGTTTATAAAAATTTCAATGATTGTCTTGAAGCGATGAAAAAAGCTGGTGCTGAGATTGTTGAAATTTCGATTCCTCATGCGGTTTATTCTGGTCAAGCTTATGCTGTTCTTGCTAACTGCGAAGTTTCATCAAATTTGGCAAGATATGATGGTGTAAGATATGGACACAGAACTAAGGTCGAAGGAAGCCTTGACGAAATGTATGAAAATACAAGAGGTGAGGGTCTTGGTTGGCAAATTAAACGCCGTCTTGTTATTGGTGCTTATATGTTGTCTGTTGAACAATACGACACATATTTCTTGCAAACTCAAAGAATCAGAAGAATGATTTTCAATGAATTTAACGAAGCATATAAAAAGGTTGATGTTTTATTTGCTCCTGTAATTCCTGATAAACCTTGGACAATTCATGATGCAATTCATGGTTCAAAAGAAGCAGGAAAATTGGGTGCTTTGGTGGATTTGCTTACTATGCCTATGGCTATGTCTGGGGTTCCTGGTGTTGCTGTTCCTACTGGTTTCATCGATGGAATGCCTTTTGGTATGCAATTTGCTGGAAAAAGATTTGACGAAGAAAAAGTGTTCCATGCAGGATATGCATTAGAACAAATTTTAAAGGGAGCGTAAGGGGAAGAAGATGACTTATACTATAAAAGGAAAAACTGGTGAATGGGAGCTTGTTATTGGTCTTGAAGTTCACTGTCAAATGATTTCAAATGCAAAGTTGTTTTCACAAAGCTCTACTCAATTCGGAAGCGAACCTAATAACAATGTGTCTTTCTTTGATGCTGCTTTCCCTGGTATTTTGCCTGTGATGAACGAAAAATGTGTGGAACAAGCTGTTAAAACTGGTTTTGGTTTGAATGCGACTATTAACAAATTTTCACAATTTGATCGTAAAAACTATTTTTATGCTGATTTGCCAAGTGGTTACCAAATTACACAACTTTATCATCCGATTGTAACAGATGGTTTTATTGATATTACCGATGACCAAGGCGAACCAAAAAGAGTTCGTGTAAACCGTCTTCACATTGAACAAGATGCTGGTAAATCTATTCACGACCGTCATCCACATAAAACCTATATCGATTTAAACCGTGCGGGCGTTGGTTTGATGGAAATTGTGTCAGAACCAGACATAAGGTCACCAGAAGAAGCAGGACAATATTTAAGAAAATTAAGAGCGATTGTAAGATTTTTGGAAACTTGCGATGGAAACATGGACGAAGGTTCAATGAGATGTGATGCCAATGTTTCGGTAAGAAAAGTTGGTGAAGAAGGTTACAGAACAAGAGCCGAAGTAAAGAATGTTAACTCTGTTCGTTTTGTTATGCAAGCAATCGAAATCGAAGCAAACCGTCAAATCGAAATTTACGAAAATGGTGGAACTGTAAAGCAAGAAACAAGATTGTTTGATGCTGATCTTGGTGAAACAAGGTCGATGAGAAGTAAAGAATTTGCTCACGATTATCGTTATTACCCAGACCCTGATTTGCCTCCTTTGGTGTTAACTGATGAATACATCGAAAAATTAAGAGCTAATTTACCAGAGCTTCCAGATATTAAGAAAAAGAAATATGTCGAAGAGCTTAACATTCCTGAATATGACGCTTCTATTTTGGTTGCGGAAAAGGAAACTTCGAAATATTTTGACGAAGCAGCAAAAGGAAGAGATGCAAAGAAGGTTTCAAACTGGATTATCGGTGATTTATTCGCTTTGTTAAAAGAAGAGGGCGTTCACATTTCAAAAAGCCCAATTACCCCAGAAAATCTT
>JAKJEU010000043.1 GCA_022705265.1 Pseudomonadota bacterium
ATATCAGCCTCGCCATTAACAACTCTGTTAATCGCTTCTAAATAAGAACGGCAACCGATATAAACACCGTCTTTTACATATTCTTCGGCAGCCTTGTGAGAATAACTTCCAATTGTTCCTTCGTATGCGATTTTCATAAAAATAAACTCCTTAAAATTAATTTTGCTTACATGCAATAACTTGGTTTCTTATTTCTTTTGTTTCAGAGAATAAATCATATAACTTATCTGCTTCTTTGTCTTCAATTAATTTTTGCATATACCTTAAATTATTAATATAGCTTTCCATTATTTCAAACAAAGCTTTTGAATTGGTAAGGAAAATATCCCTCCACATTTCAGGACTGGACCCAGCCATTCTTGTGGAATCTCTAAACCCACCTGCGGAATATTTTATTATTTCAGATTCGAATTCGTCTTCCAATTTTGATGCTGTAAAAACCATGTTATAAGCAAGCATATGGGGAAGATGAGAAACAATCGCCATGTTTCGGTCGTGGTGAAGCGGGGTCATTTCTTCGACCTTCATTCCAAAGGCTTCCCACATTTTTCTTATTTTTAAAATTGATTCCTTTGTCGCCTTGTCAAAAGGAGTAATAATGTTCCAACGACCGTGAAAAACCTCCTTAAACCCAGCAGAAGGCCCCGATTTTTCAGACCCAGCAACCGGATGAGCAGGGACAAAACAAATCCCATCATGTAAATTTGGTAAAACTTGTTTAATAACCTCGTCCTTTACCGAACCGACATCAGTTAAAATTGCACCTTTTTTCATTACTGGGCAAATAACTTTTGTAATTTCATAAAAAGTTTTAACCGGAGTGCAAATAATAACAACATCAGAATTTACAACCGATTTTTCCAAATCTTTTTCGTAAACATTGCCAAGCCTTAAACTTTCCGCTTCAATCAAATAATCGTGATTATGGTCATAAATTACAACTTCTTTTGCAAGCTTATTATCTCTTAATGAAAGGGCGACACTTGAACCAATCATTCCTATACCGATTATCGTAACTTTATCAAACATTTTCTTTTCTCATTATTAAGGCATTATCTTTATTGTTATAATATTTTTTTCTTAATCCCACAACTTCAAAACCGCAAGAATGATAAAGTTTTATTGCTGGGGTATTATTTTCGTTTACCTCTAAAAAGAATATAGTGTTTTTAGCCAAGGAAAAAGCCTTATTTAATAAAATTTTACCAATACCTTGATTACGATATTCTTTTAAAACACAAATGGTAAGAATTTCCACCTCGTCAAGCACTTTACGACAAAGAATAAAGCCTTTTTCTTCATGTTTTACATAAAACACACCTTCGGAATTTATAAGAGTGTCAATTTCCTCTTTGCTCCAAGGTTTATCAAAACATTTTCCATGAATTATATGCATTTTTTTATCGTAACATCCGCAGAACGAATATATACAGGGTTAGGAGAACGGTCGGATTTGGTTGATAAAGCATAATAAGCATTAACAATTCCCGTTGCTGTTACTTCGGTTTCAAGGATTACTTTAAGCCCCAGCTTAACACCCAAATCGTCCGCCTTAAAGCTTATTAATTTAGGCATGAACATATCCTTTATCAAGAATTCGGCCAATTCAATTCCGCCTGCTTGCGGTTCGGTTTTAGGAGTTTTTAAAAACCAATCACCTTTTTTGGAATCAATTGCGATTAAGATATCATTATCAACTCTTACATTGCCTTTTAAAGCATCAAAATTGTCAATTCCGACCACTTCAATCCCGTTTGAAAGCCCCAATCCTCGGGCAAAAGAAAGACCAATTCTTATGCCTGTAAAAGAGCCTGGTCCTTTTGTAACCAAAATCTTACCAATATCAGAAAATTTTATATCAAGTCTTGCCATCATATCACGAACAAGAATTGGAAGAACCTCGTTTTGTTTGGAAGAATCTTTGTCACGAGAAATAAGAAGGGGTTCTTTATCATTAAAAATCCCAACAATTGTACCAGTATTTGAAGTGTCTATTACTAAATATTTCATCTTGCGAGTTATTTCATCACATAAAATTGTATGGGTCAATATCAATTTTTATTTTTAAAGAACTTGGTATATTAATTTCTTTTAAAATGTCGGATATGACTTTTTGGAGTTTGATATCTTTTTTAGATTTCATCAAAACTCTGAAACGATATTTTGTTTTAAGCCTGAATATAAGAGCGGGAATCGGACCGAATACCTCAATTACTTTTTGATATTTTTTAGCAACTCTTACAATGTTTTCGGATAATTCCATAACTTTTTGTTCGTTCAACCCGCTTATCACAAGCCCAGCCAACCTTCCGTATGGAGGCATATGTAACATCTCTCTGGATTTTAATTCGTTGTTGATAAAACCATCAATATCACGATTTACCAAAGATTTTATAACAGGGTGATTGGTATTATAACTTTGCAAATAAACTCGACCTTTTTTATCGCCTCGCCCTGCTCTTCCTGATACTTGTTCCAATAATTGGTATGTTCGCTCGGACGACCTTAAATCGACATTTACCCCTAAATCCGCATCAATAACCCCTACCAAAGTTAAGTTTGGAAAATGATGCCCCTTTGCCAATATTTGGGTGCCGATTATTATGTCAACTTCTTGATTTAAGATTTTTGAAAATAATTCTCCTGCCTGTTTTCTTGAAAAATTATCCGCTGAAATGGTTAAAATCCTTGCTTCTGGTAATAATTCTTTGACCGCATCTTGTAATTTTTCGACCCCACAACCGACCGAAATCATTGCACCTTCTTCGCCACAATGTTTGCATTTTTGAGATAAAATGAGCTTATTTCCACATAAATGACAATGATGACAACCCGTTTCTTTGTGATAAACCAAAGCCACCGAGCAATCGGGGCATAAAACTTTTTCCCCACAAGCTTTACACAAAGTTATCGGAGCATATCCTCTTCGGTTTAAAAACAATAAACTTTGCTCGCCTTGTTCAAGATTTTTTTTCAATTCCGACAATAATTCCGTTGAAATCGAAGACCCATCACCTTTTTCAAGCTTTACGATTTTATTTTCTCTTAAATCAATCACTTTAATATCAGGCATAGAAGCATTTTTATAACGAGACAACATTTTGACCTCGTGATATTTTTCAAGCCTTACATTCGCAATCGTTTCAAGCGATGGGGTCGCCGTGCTTAAAATTATTGGAATATCGCCTAAATAAGCCCTTGTTATCGCCATATCTCTGGCTTGGTAAGTTATGCCATCTTCTTGTTTATAAGAATGGTCATGTTCTTCGTCAATTATTATCAAGCCCAAATCGTTAAAAGGTAAGAAAAGCCCAGACCTTGCCCCTGCGATTATGTTTACTTTTCCCTTCATTACGCCTTGATAAATTTTCTTTTTATCTTTAAGCCCGATTTCCGAATGCCATAACAGCGGATTTACTTCGAACCTTTGCTTAAATCTTATTTCAAATTGGCTGGTTAAAGCGATTTCAGGAAGCATAACAAGGACTTGCTTGCCTTGTTTTAAAACTTCATCTATTGCTTTGAAATAAACTTCGGTTTTACCGCTTCCCGTTACTCCATTTAAAACATTGACCTTAAAGCCATTATCCAAAATCAAAGCATTATAAGCATCTTTTTGCGTTTGCGACAAAGTTACATCATGAAAATTAGGCGTTTCAAATTCAAGTTTAGTTTTTTTCAAAACATTGCTGGGAACAAACATTTTCAAAGCTTGCCCCATCGGCGCCATGTTATAATCGCAAAACCATCTTAAAAAATCGTATGAAACTTTTGGCAACGCAAAATCATCAATTTGCCCATAAATGTCTTTTATTTTTAATTTTTCCAAAAGAGTGTCAATTTTATAATCGGTTACTATCCCTTGTCTTTTTTGTCTTCCAAAAGGCACTTCAACAATTGCTCCAACCTCTAAATCGTCTGGAACATTGTAATCAAACAAACTTTTATCTTTAAAATCTATCAACACTTTTCTTTGCATGAAAAATAGAGTATAATATTAAGCACTTTTTAACAATAAAATAAAGGAGTTATGAATTATGAAATTTTTTCTTGATACTGCCGATATTGATGAAATCAAAACCCTAAATGACGGAGGAATGGTGGACGGAGTTACCACAAACCCTTCTATCATCGCTAAATCTGGTCGTGATTTTAAAGAAGTTATTAAAGAAATATCAAAAATCGTTACTGGCCCTGTAAGTGCCGAAGTAACCGCAACCGATTATGCAACCATGATAAAAGAAGCCGAGATTTTAAGAAAATTGGGCGATAATATTGCAATTAAACTTCCCCTTACTTTTGATGGGCTTAAAGCTTGCAAAGTTTTATCCTCTGAACGCACCATGACAAATGTTACTTTGTGCTTTTCCCCTATGCAAGCTGTGCTGGCGGCTAAGGCTGGGGCAAGTTTTATTTCTCCGTTTGTTGGAAGACTTGACGACATTTCCTCAGACGGCATGGATTTAATCGCAAAAATCGTTCAAATTTACGGTAATTACGATTTCACCACCGAAGTATTGGTCGCATCGGTTAGAAGCCCTGATCATGTTTTATCTTCGGCTTTAATCGGTGCTGATGTTGTTACTATTCCGACTAAGATTTTAAGACAATTTTATGACCATCCTTTAACAAAAAATGGGCTTGACGCTTTTGTGGCTGATATTAATAAGGCTGGGATAAAAGTTCTTTAATAAAATGCAAGAAATTCTTGAAAAATATTTCGATTATTTAAAATCAGAAAAAAGGTTCAGTGCGCATACTTTGCGAAATTATCGCATTGATTTGGACAGCTTTTTTGAATTTTTAAAATCGCAATTTGATAAAGATATAAGCCCTTTGGTTTTGGAAAAAGTTAACGCCCAAAATCTTAGGACTTATATCTCTTATCGCATGATGGACGATGCTTTAAGAGTTTCGATTTCAAGAAATTTATCAGGCATTAGGTCCTTTTATAAATGGCTTAATAAAAACAAAATCATTCACAACCCCGCGTTAGAGGCTCTTAATTTCAAAGTGCCAAAGGAAAAGCCAAAACAATTTGCAGATAGCGACGAAGCCCAAAATGTTATTAAACTCTCATACAAACAAGACCATCACGAAGAATGGGTAAAACATCGTGATCTTGCCTTGATGATTTTATTATTTTCTACCGGAATGCGTATTTCAGAAGCCATTAATCTTAATATCGAAGACCTTCCAAGCAGTGATTTTATGACTATTACAGGTAAAGGTAAAAAGTCACGAATCATTCCAATTTTGCCCATTGTAAAAGAAGCATTAGACGAATATTTAATTGTACACCCTTTTAGTGGTAATAAAAAAGCCCCTCTTTTCGTTGGAGCAAGATTAAAAAGACTTAATGCTGGAGTTATTCAAAATCAACTTAATAAAATCAAAAGAGATTGTGGAATAACTTGCAAAATTAACCCTCATGCGTTCAGGCATGCTTTTGCCACCTCTTTACTTAAAAAAGATGGGGATTTAAGGACTATTCAAGAGCTTCTTGGGCATTCATCCATTTCAACCACTCAAAAATACACCGACATTGATTTAGAACATATTCAAAAGGTTTATAACAAAGCTCATCCGCGAAAATAATTTTTATACGAATATATTTTTTTATTCGTTTCTTTGAAATTTGCTCTTTTATATATGTTTTTACCTTGGTTTGTTGCTTCCAAAACACATAATCTTTTGTCGTTTTTTATATCCTTTAACATAAAATTAAACAAAGCCGTTCCAAGCCCCATGCCTTGGAATTCTTTTAAGGTAAAAATATCATAAACCCCAATTGCATCGTCCGAAAACATCAAAGTTCCTTTCGCAATCGGAGTATTATTTAAAAAACCAATAAAAATTGCTTCTTTAAAATTTTTATCTTCTTTAAAATTAAGGTTTTCTATAAAATTACTTAAAAAATTACTTTTATATGGGCTTATGAAGAATTTTAAAACTTCTTTATCAAATTCAAAAAGCTCTTTTAAAGAATTGAATTTTTTAATTTTAAAGCCATCTATTTCTTTGTTTTCAATCACAAAACTTTTTGGAAATTGACACATAATATCGCAATCATATGAAAATTCCATTTTTATATCGTTTATTTTTTTACCAATATCAACCCAAGACCACAAAGCCATTGCTTGATTTTTATCATCAAATCTTTTTATCGCATTTTCATAAAAATCCTTATCAAAACTGATATTGTCATTTACAAGAATGCACGCATTATAATCGCTTGATGAAATATTTGCATCAATAACAATATAATCATCAAAATTATCAATCACAGCAACATCAAGATAAATTTTCAAAAGTTTGTAATAACAAATAAAATTATCTTTGGTAATTTTTACTATATCTTTATTAAAAATTATTTTTTCCATTCACGATTATCATTAATATGCTCTTTGCTTAACCAAGCATCTTCTAAATCCACTCCGACTTTATCCGCCAAAGCATTAAGAAGAATAAAAACATCGGCGATTTCATGTTTTAAAGAGCTTTTATCCTCCTCTGGCAAGGCTTGTTTGCCATCGATAAAAGGACGACGGATTTGAGCCAACATTTCACCCATCTCTTCGCATAATAACAAAGTTATATGCATTAAATCTGTGCTAAAATTTCTCTCACCCCTTAATCTTACGATTTCTTTTTGAATTTCCTTTAACCTTGAATTTTCTTTTAATGTTACGGACATTTGTTTTAAATTTCCCCTGCTATACCAAAAACTATTTTGAAATTATTACGGTTTTTTTCTTTAAATTCAAACATTTTATTGTCATTAAAAGAAATCGCAAAGACATATTTTAAAATCCAAATTCTTAAATAATATCTTTTTTTGCCCCTTATTTCGATATCATCTTTGGTGCGATATTCCGAACCATCTTCGTTTTCGATTTCGGTGCTTTTACCAAAACCATAACGATTATTATCAAAATCAAGTCCATATTCTTTATAAATTTTTTGCATAAAATATCCTTTTAATTATTCATAACAAGCAAGTCATATAATTCATCATCTTTTTGTTTTTTTGCATCTTTGCTTTTACCACCATGGCTTTCCATACCGAGATTATTAGTAACTTCTTCGATTTGTCTTAAAGGAGCAACAATATCAAAATTCATATCAGCTGGCATAATGTTTTTGCTTATCGCACTTTCGGTTAATATATTTTCAAGATTTAATGCAGAAATCCATACATCAGAATCACTTCCTCCGTCTTCGAAAATGAAATCAGCCTTGCCTTTTCTTACCAATTTTTCAATCTTAGCCTTACCAGCAGGAAGATAAAAAACAATATCACCATCTTTCATTACTTTGATATAATTTGACAACAAATCAGGTGAGGTTTTTAAAGCATAAATTCCATAAGCAGATTCCATATTAATCAAACCTTGCCCATCGTCCATAACGGTCAATTTTAATATATTATCCTCATTTCCGATTGTTCCATTGTTTGAATGTAAAGTAATATTTTTTGCTTTTAAATTTGTTCGGTTATCGTCAAAATTATATCCAATAATTGAACTGTCCACTCTTAAATCAATGTCTCCTGTTTTTGATACAAAGCTTCCAACCATCATATCGCCAGCGACTTCGTTAACAAATATACCTTTGTTTGACAACGCATTAACATAACCATTACCAAGGATTGAAGAATCAATGTTTATGTAATTATCTTTATCCCCAACTTCACCGTTTTTAGCCATAAAATCAATTATATTTGCCCTTATTGTTCCTGAGGTATCTTTTACATTATCGATTATCTTTTCCTCTGCTTTAAGGTTTACATTTCCTTTTAAAGCCTCAATTTTACCATTCAAGGAAAGATTGTCGTTTAAAGCCATCAACGATATATCTCCTTCTTTTGATAAGATATTTCCAAAATCACTTTGTTTTGAAAGCTTATCAAGATTTAAAAGATTAATATTAATATCGTTCAAAGCAATCGCATTAACTCTGTTTGCTTGGATATTAATATTATTTTCTTTACCAATAAATCCGTTAACATTTACAAAATCAACCAATTTTGCAATAATATTTTTAATTCCTTTTTTACCCTCAACATTTCCATTTTCCACTGTCAAAGAAATGCTGCCATTTTGTGAATTTATTTGACCCAAATCAATGTCTCCTTCATAAGAAGTCAAAGAAGCATGATTACCAACCTTTAATTCATCAATATTGATATTACCTTGTTGAGAAAGCAATGCAAAATCGTTCAGAATATCGCCTTTTTTAATTAATAAATCATGGTTTTCGGCATTATTCAAATATGCATTCTTAGATTTAATATCAAATTCATTAACAACCAAATCAAACAAGTTTGAAACCTCGCCAAGATTTGCAACATCAAGATTCAAAGAATTCGACCTTATGTTTACTTTATCATCATTTCTTGCATCAAAAATATTTGATAAAGATTTAATATCCACCAAACCTTTTGAATATATATAATCAACCCCAAGATTGTTTAAAGAGCTTATATAAGTATCGCCAACACCTCTTAAAGTGATTTTTGCATTATCCTTTAAGCCAAGATTTATTCTTGCATCAAGCTTACCAATTCCGCCGTTTCCAGCCTCGATAACCAAGTTGTTACCGATTATATTAACCGCTGATTTATCGTTTGCGACATTGTAAACTCCATTTGAACCTGATATTGTTATGTTTTTGTTCAAATCTGTTTCAATTTTATTAATGTTAATGTCTTGTTCCGCCCCTAAATAAACATAATCTTTGGCCGATAATGTAAGTTCGTTTGCGTGAATGTCTAAATCTTCTCTTAAATATACGGTCGCAGTTTTAAAATCATCAGAAAATTTAACATTATCGCTTTCCGCCGCCGATAATAAAAGTTTATCTTCCTCACTTATTAAGCTTGGATTTGAAACATCGATAACCTTGCTTCCCATGTCTCTTCCAACCGAACCATTAACGGTTAAATTAACTTTTCTACCAGCAATATTTGCTTGTTCTTCCATATATTTGGTATCAGTAATTTCACCAAGTTTAGCCTTGTTCAAAGAATATGAAAGCTGACTTTCGCTCCACCCTGCTCCTTTTTTCAAAGAGTTTTTATCACTTACCGAAGCCACATATTTATAATTTTGGTTATAAGTTTCGTTTTTATATTCTTTTGCAAGTTCGTTATACCTTTGCATTTTATAAGCAACTAAATCAGCGATATTTACATCTGGATTTTCCGATTTTAAAGTATCAATTTGATTTGCGTTAAATTCAAAAATTCCATCAGCATTTAATCCCGATTTAATCTCAAAATAATCAAAATAATCACGAGTTTTTTGATTTTCATAAGTTGCAACCAAAGAATTAAGCTCGTTTTCATCGCTTATTTCATTAAGGTTCATATCGTCCCAAGTTTTAAGCAAAGCTTCTTTTGTATTATTATCAAAAACTTCATTAGTGTTCGTATCAAAAACACCTCCATTTTTAACATTAATTGCAACATCTCCACCCGCAGAAATCACAGAAGAAATTCCAAGATTTCCATTTTCTTGAACCAAATTAATATCTTTACTTGCATATGCTTTTAACGAACCATTATTCCCCGCCGTTTCAATTTTAACCACATTATCGTTTGTTCCAAGATTTCCGCTTAATGCTGTTAAATCGATTTTGTTGCCTTTGATGTAAGAATTGCTATTTAATCCTAAAATGCTTTTTGAAGAATAAAGCTTTGTATCTCCGCCATTATTTATGATTTTATTATAAATAAGATTTTCAGATTTT
>JAKJEU010000231.1 GCA_022705265.1 Pseudomonadota bacterium
AAAACAAACGGAAGATTGTTAAATCTAATGTTTTTTTGTATTTATTGGTTTTTTAATTCATGGATTATTTCTTTATGATATTTATGAAAAATCAGGTTTGAAAATTTCTCAAGATATAAAAATTCAAAGCATTTTCTTTTTGGCGTCTTTATCGGTTACTATGTTTCTTTTTTTAAAAGACTATATTGGAAATGTATCAAGTTTTTTATTTCTTTTGGTTTGCTTTTATTTATTTGATAAGAAAATTTTTCCTTTTAAGCATGTTATGAATAATTTTAATCAAGAAATGATAATTTGGCTTATAATTGTTTTATTAACTTGTCTTATTCATATTTTGTTTATGTTTTTGCTTAAAAAACCCAAATTAGAGGCAATGCAGATGATGGAAGAGATAAAAGGTTTTAAAATGTTTGTTGAAACGACGGAAAAAGAAGAATTCAAAAAAATGACAACAGATATATAAAGAAAACCTTCCTTATGCATATTTTTTTGGACTAAGCAAAGAATGGAAAGAAAAATGTGAAAATGTAAGCGATATAAACAGGCAAGGTGTCATTTTGTATGAAATTTTAGGAGCAAATATCTTAAAAAATATAATAGAGAATGCTTTGGAATCGCCTAAAAGTGATTATCAAAGGAATATAGATAAATTTAAAATTATTATGTATGTTTTGGGATTTATTATATTAGCTTTAATAAAAATGAAAAAATAAAATACATGATTTAATGGAAAATTATGATAATATTTTTTTAAACGGTATTTTTATTTTTAAGGGTTGATTTTCATGAAGAAGATTTTAATTGCTTTGGCGATGTTTTTGTTGTTTTCGACGAGTTCGTTTGCGTATTCAAACAATCAAGAAGAAATCACGGATTTTAAAAGTTTTATAAACATAAACATGGACGGTTCGGTTGATGTTACCGAGGAAATTACGGTTAACGCCTTGCACCAAAACATAAATTTGGGAATTTTTCGTGATTTGCCTTCAAGGATTACGATTGACGGTAAAAATAAAAAGCTTAAATACAAGGTAAGCGAGGTAAAGCGAAACGACATTTTGGAAAATTGGTGGGTCGAGCAAAAAGGCGGATATTTAAGGATTTTAACCGGAGACAGCCGAAGCCTTAAACAAGGTGGAAGAAGAATCGAACGAGGCCTTCATACTTATAAAATAAGTTACACCGTTAACGGTTTGCTCAATTCTTATTTGGATTTTGATAATTTGACGATGAATGTTACGGGCGATTATTGGATTTTTCCGATTAAATCCAGCTTTGCGGTGGTAAGTATGCCTGATGGAATTGAATTAAAAGGTGGCGAGGGAACATATAAAAACGCAAGGCATGATAACAAAAAAATCTTAACCGTGGTAAAGGGTAATAAAATAGCCTTTAAAACCAACGATATCATGGCACCAGAAGAATCTTATCAAATCCGCATAAATTTTTCAAAAGGCATTTCAATAATCGAAGAAAAGCCTACGATTTTTGACAATCCTTTGGCGATTACAAGATGGATTTTGATAATTTTATTTGCTTATTACATGGTGGTGTGGTCAATGTATGGCAAGGACGAACCTTTGGGCACGATTACTCCGACTTTTGCCCCTCCTAAGGACTTGTCGGTCGGTAAATCTGCGGCGATTTTTTATGGGCGAGGATATGATAAGGAAAAAGCTTTGACGGCTGCGATATTGTCTTTGGCAAAGGATGGGTTTATCAAAATAAAATCCTCAAAATACGAGGAAATGTCGCTTATTCGTACCGAAAAACCGTTAAAAGAAGTAAAATTCCAAGAAGAGCGAATTTTGCTTAATGCTTTGTTTGATGAATCGGGCTTGGATAATGTGGATGTGGGAAGGGCAAGAAAATCATTTTTGTTTGATATCTTAACTTCTCCGTCAAATTTAAAGGAAAAGGCGAAAAAAAGAATAGAAGAGGTCGTGTTAAGCGCAAGTATCGATAGGACAAAAGCCTTGGGTTTCAAGCGATATATCGAATTATTAGACCTTTTTAA
>JAKJEU010000232.1 GCA_022705265.1 Pseudomonadota bacterium
ATAAAGAATGGGAACAATGGTCAATGTATGACAATTTCCTTAAACAATTTATGAGCATTGCAAAAAGTGCAAAATCTCCTGATGATTTGTTGCTTGAATCCTTACTTATGTTTATGTGCTTGCCTTTGGATAAAGTAAAAGCGTTGTGCGATTTAAGAACCAAAAAAAGAAGAGAAGGTAATAACGGTACAAAAGCGTCAAAAGATTGGGATAAAATTAAATTAATGAAGGATAGTAGTATTCCAATCAATCCTGAACTTGAAAAGAAAATTTTCGATAAATACCTTGATTCCATCGGATATATTGTTAAAGAAGGAAAAGATCCTGTTGCTGATAACATTATGGATAAAGTAAATGATATCGAAAATAGCGATACAAACGAAAACAAAAGAGAGTACCAAAAATATATCATCGAAAAAATGGCAAAAGAAGCAGCAAAAAAACAAGAAGAAGACCTTATCAACTCTTCTCTTGGTAAAGATGGTGCTGAAAAAATGCTTAAAATGTTCAAAGATGCTGGAATTAGCGGGCTTGATGAAATTAAACTTGATGAAAAATCAAGTCCTGTTGATGTGTTAACCAAAGTTTTGTCTTCGGTAAAAGAAGGTGATGAAGAAAAAATCACAAAAGCTTTGATGAATGATAAATTTGAAAAACAACTTAAAGAAAATGCCCCTAAAATTGTGGAAAGCGAAAAAACAACCGAGCGTGAAACCGCTAAAAACATTAAAGAACATAATGAAGTCGTTAATAAAGGTATTAGTGAAGCTCAAGCTAATCATCAACAACAACAAAAAGCTAACAATCAAAATAATACAAACCAAAATAACAACAATTTCAACCCTGGAAACATTAAGGGTGGAAAAGAAAGATAGATAATAAAAAATCAAAAATTTCCTTTTAAATCAAAGCCTTCTGATATATAATCTTCGGAAGGCTTTTTTATAAAAAGTACAGAAATTACAAAAACTTGAGGTGAAAATATGGAAAGCAATGAAAATGAAAAAAATTTAGAAAAAATGATGTTGGAAAGAAGCAAACCAATTAAACCAGGAGCCCTTGTAGAAGAAAAAGATATAACAAGAACTGATGCTAAGGCTATTGTTAAATTCATTCAAGATAATAAGAAAAAAGGGTTAAGAGTTTTCGTTGCTGGTGGTTCAAGAAGTGGTAATTCCGAAATCTTTGCTGATGCTGCCTATGACCTTGGAAGAAGAATTGGAAAACTTGGACTTAAACTTGATTTCGGACTTTCAAGTAAAGGTATCATGTGGGCAGTTGCTCGCGGTGTTTTGGAAGAGTATGCTTCACAAGGATTAAAGGTTGAAGGAAGCAATGCTCCTATTAATGCTGTTACCACTGATGTTTATCTTTCATATTATGAAAAAGACGCAATTATTAACAAGGTAAGTAATATTATCGTTGCTAAATCTTTGGAAGAAAGAAAAATTAAACTTCTTGAAGCTGATTTTGTCGTTTTTGCAAGCGGTGGTCTTGGAACTTTGGACGAACTCGTTTACGACTGTGTTGCGATGCAAGATGGCATGATTCCTATTAAACCTTTCATTATTTATAATATTGATGGTTTTTTCTATCACTTGATGGAATTTTTAAAAGAAATTTATGCAAAAGGTTTTGCTGATAGAATGCCTTTCATCGTTGTTGATAACGCCGACGAAGCTGAATCGTTTTCGAAATTTTAAAAGGCATGAAAATTAAAAATCTTAAAATGGGACAACTTTATTCTAAGGTAAGACAAATTATCTACACCCTTCCTTATATTATCAAGAAAAAGAAGGATCATCCAAATAAGACTGCTAAATCTATATTCAAAAAAATGGACAAGATTAATGAAAGTGGTAGCGAAGAAGAAAAATTAGTTCTTAAAACCGCAATTGAAGAAGCTTATCTTGAAAAAGAAATTGAAAGAATGTACATAAGAATTGCAAGAGCGTCACGAGATGTTGCAAAGCAAGGCGATAAACTTGACAAGCTTGTAAAAAGA
>JAKJEU010000044.1 GCA_022705265.1 Pseudomonadota bacterium
CATATCAATTAATTCAGCTCTGAGTTCAGCAGCCTTTTCTTTGTATTCTTCTGGAATTTCAACAACATCAAATGCAGCACCCAAATCATCATTGTGCCATACATATGCTTTGTTCTCTAAGATATGAATAACGCCTTTTAAATCTGATTCAAGACCGTATGGTAATGTAAGAACGAGAGGTTTTGCACCAAGTCTTTCTTTAATCATGCTTACGCATCTTTCAAAATTCGCACCCATTCTGTCCATTTTATTTGCAAAGCAAATTCTTGGAACATGATATTTATCAGCTTGTCTCCAAACTGTTTCTGATTGAGGTTCAACACCAGCAACACCATCGAACACTGCAACCGCACCGTCTAAAACGCGAAGACATCTTTCAACTTCAATTGTGAAGTCAACGTGTCCTGGAGTGTCGATAACATTGATACGGCAACCCTTCCAAAATGCTGTTGTAGCAGCAGAAGTAATTGTAATACCTCTTTCTTGTTCTTGTTCCATCCAGTCCATAGTAGCTGCACCATCATGAACTTCACCAATTTTGTGTGACTTTCCTGTGTAATATAAAATACGTTCAGTTGTTGTAGTTTTACCAGCGTCAATATGCGCCATAATACCTATATTTCTGTACTGTTCTAACGGTGTACTCCGAGCCATTATCTTATTTCCTTATAATAAATTATTTTTAAAAATGCCTTTAAACTCTGCTATTTATAAGACTGTTCCCTTTAAAATCAAATAAAGAGAACAGCTTTACAAAATAAACAAAGTTTAAAAGTAGTTTACCATTTATAGTGTGAGAAAGCCTTGTTTGCTTCAGCCATTCTATGAGTATCTTCTCTTTTTCTTACTGCATCACCACGATTTGCAAGAGCATCTAAGAATTCACCACTCAATCTTTCTTCCATAGTGTTTTCTTTTCTCTTTCTTGCAGCAGTAATAATCCAACGAATCGCAAGAGCTTGTTTTCTTTCTGAACGGACTTCACAAGGAACTTGGTAAGTTGCACCACCAACTCTTCTTGATCTTACTTCAACAGAAGGTTTTACATTTTCAACTGCATCATTGAAAACTTTTACCACTTCTCCACCTGACTTTTTAGCCAAAGTATCCAATGCACCGTAAACAATCTTTTCAGCAACTGCCTTCTTTCCATGTTCCATTACACTGTTAATAAATTTTGTTATTACCAAACTTCCAAATTTTGCATCTGGTAATACTTCACGCTTTTCAGCGGAACGACGACGAGCCATATTCTAATCTCCCTCTCTATAAAACTATTTAGGACGCTTTGCGCCGTATAATGAACGACGTTTACGACGTTTTGCAATACCTTGAGTATCAAGGGTTCCTCTAATGATGTGATATCTAACACCTGGCAAATCCTTTACACGCCCGCCTCTGATCATAACTACAGAGTGTTCTTGCAAGTTGTGACCTTCACCAGGAATATAACTGATTACTTCAAATCCATTTGTTAATCTAACACGAGCAACTTTTCTCAAAGCTGAGTTAGGTTTTTTAGGAGTAACTGTATAAACTCTTGTACAGACTCCTCTTTTTTGTGGACATGATTTCAAAGCTGGAACTTTGTTCCTTTTGCTTTGTGACTTACGCGATTTGCGTATTAACTGATTAATTGTAGGCATACTTTTTCCCTGTTATTCCTTTTTAATGCTTAAATTTTTCTATCACGGCACATTTATTTTAAAAATATAAAAACAAACATACCCCTTTGAAGTCGGTATTTTATACTCTATTTTTACGAAAAGTCAACAGCTAAATATCTAGTTGTTAATAGTTTTTTAAAGAAGCACGATTTTCGTCGCTTAAAATTTTAAAAAATTTCATAAATTTCTTATCATTTTCCATATCTTCTATACATATTTCTATTTTAGTTTGCCAATTATGATATTCCGTAGTAGTAGATTTTAATTTTATCATATCTGATTGCATTACCATATCTTCTAATCTTAGAAAGTACACACAACTATCAGATTTTGCAAGATATTTTGTAAGATTATAATTAAAATTTTCAGGAACTTTATCACCCATAACACTTTGTTTTAAATACAACAAGTCGTTTTGGTTGCAAAAAACTTCTTTTTTATTCATTTCTTGGATAAGATTTTTTCTTACAAAACTTCTATTTTCAAAATTATCTTTTATCTTTTTATAATCTTTATAAATTTTTAGTGATTCGTGAAGTTTTATATCTTTACTTAACCAAAAACCAACCATAGTCGGCATATCATAAAATCCACTTTTTAAAAAAGAATTATAATTATAAGAATCCACTTTTTCAAGAGCATCTTTTTTATTACTATTTTTTAAAAAAGCATGCATCGGATAAATTCCATGATTTATTAAATCTTGATTATTTTCAAAATTTTCACCAACAATCATACATTTTCTTTTGTGGCTTTCCAGCGATAATATTGCGATAATATCTTTTACATCATATTTTATAAATGTTCCAATGCACTCGCCAAAATTTTCAACCAAAGAATTATTTATTATAACAAATGCATTAAAAAAATATTTAAAATAATCAAACCTAACTATATCAAATATATCAAAATTTTCTCTTATCTTTTTTGCAAAAACATTATAATCAGAATCAATTAAATTATTTTTATTGTATGGAACATATTTTAAATTTTCACCTTTAAAAGCATCAAGATTTGGCTTTACCGCTATTTCCAAGCCATCGATAAAACAATCTTTATTTGCCCAAACATCAACACTATTTGAAAGAGAACCAAAAGGCATTTCCGTCATAAAGACAATATCAAGTTTTTTACATAAATCAGAAACCTCTTTTACCTGAATATCAGATAACATATGAGCATAGGCATAAAATTGCCAATTATATTTATTGTTATCTTCGAATTCCCAAAAATCAATTGACTTATTATCTTTTAAAGAATCAGGCCAAGATTTCCAATTAAATGAATTAAATTTTTCTGCTAAATATTCGAAAACACATAACTCTTTGAAACTTGTTCCTTTTTTTCTTATATATTCATAAAAATCAATCCCTTTTTCAGTGATTCCTTTTTCTATATCAAGATTTTTTTCAACAAAATGTTCATACATATCTTTTAACAAAGACACTTTCAATGAATATACTTCTTTATAATTAATTCGCTCAGATTCTCTTAATTTTTTAATTTTTTCTTTAAAATCATCTTTTAAAATAGCAAATTTTATTTTTTCAGATTCTTTAAAATCATCCACAATTTCTAAATCAAGATAAAAATAATTAAATGTTCTTTTATCCAAAACTCTGTATGGAGAAACATCATAAATCTCATTAAAAAACAAAGAATTTAACGGACTAACATATAAAACTTTTCCTCCATTTTTATGTAAAATATTAGCAAAGTTTTTAAGATCCGTATAATCACCAATTCCCATATTTCGTTTGGATTTCAAAGCATATAAAGGTACATCAACTCCGAACCATTTTTTACCATTAAACAATCTTTCATCCACATAACATTTATCTTTTGCAATTATTATGTAAGAACGATATTTTTTATCATAAACATCAACAGTTAATCGATAATATCCATAATCAAGATTATCTGGCAAAGGCAAATCAAATTGCTTATATATTTTTTCTGAAACTTCAATTTCTTTATTTGGAATTTTATTTTTAAATGAATAATTGCTTGATATTTTATGACCATATTCATCTTCTAAACTAAAAAAGATATCTTTAAAAGACTGTTCTTCTGTTATTAACAAAGGTATTTTTTTATCAGCTTCTGACACAAAAAAAGAATTTACATAACGAATCCCCTGTTCACATTCTTTTATTGTTAAATTTTTAATTAAATCTTCTTGCTTGTTAATAGTATCAACATCATACCCCATATGCTTTAAAATCAAATAAAGCAAGCTCGCATCAACACGCACCTTTTCTCCGTACATGTCCTTGTATTCATCAAGCAAACCAACTAATTCACAAATTTTCTTTAAATTATCCATAATTTTAATATTACTATTAATTTTTATTTTTTTCATTTAAAAAATTATTTTTTATAAACAAAAAATTTGACAAAATATTTTTTTATGATATTGTGGTTATATAAAAAGAAATTTTCATACATGATTATTTCTGTATGAAATACACCCGTAAGACCCCTATCTTGCGGGTGTAACTTTTTTAAATATGCATTAAAAACCTTAATATAAAGAATATACCAACAATATAAGTTATTAATGGAACTTTTTTATATTTTCCGATCACAAGTTTTATCATTATAAAAAACAAAATTCCAAATATTATACCTTCGGCTATGCTATATGCGAACGGCATCATAATCATTGTAAAAAATGCTGGGATTGCTTCTTCGTAATCTTCAAAATCAATTTCCTTTGCCGAAGACATCATGAAAAGCCCAACCACAATCAATACAGGAGCAACCGCAAACACAGGCACCATAAGAAATATTGGCGACAAAAACAATGCAATGAAAAACAAAAAAGCAACTGTAAGCGAGGTTAATCCTGTTTTCCCTCCAACACTTACCCCAGCGGCACTTTCAAGATAAGCCGTAACAACTGATGAACCCAAAAGCCCTGAAAAAGTAGTGCCAAAAGCATCAGCCAAAAAAGCTTGCTTAATATTTGGAATATTTCCTTGCTTGTCAAAAAGGTTAGTCTTTTTTACAACTCCGATTAAAATGCCTAGCGTATCAAATATGTTAATCAGCAAAAGCGTAAATAATATAAATAAAAAGTCGACGATTCCTTTGACAGAATAAACCCACGAAAAATCAAATTTCAAAAATGTAGGTGCAAGAGATGATGGCAATGATATTAATCTGAAATCATTTGGTAAAACAGTTAATCCCAAAGGAATTCCAATTATCATAACCGCAAAAATACCAATCAACAAAGCTCCTCTGACTTTGAAATAAAGCAAAGCCCCGATTAAAACAACCCCGACAAGAGATAAAAAAGGTGCCGAAATTGTAAAAACATTTCCAAGCCTTAACGGTGTCCCCTCTCCTTTTATAATTATCCCCGAATTAAAAAGTCCAATCAAAGTAATAAAAAGCCCAACCCCAACAGGAATGGCCTTTTTTATATTATCAGGCAACGCTTTTAAAAAAGCCTCACGAATATTAAAATAAGTCAAAATTATAAAAGCAACACCTTCGAAAAATACCACAGTCAAAGCAAATTGCCATGAATAACCCATTATTCCGCATATAGTATAAGCAAAAAATGCATTCAAACCCATTCCAGGGGCAAGCGCAATTGGAAGCTTTGCAAAAATCGCCATTACCAAAGTTCCAATAATCGAAACAATAATAGTGGCCGTCATGACTGCACCTTTGTCCATTCCTGTTGCACTTAAAATACTTGGGTTTACAACTATGATATAAGCCATAGTCATAAAGGTGGTAAGACCTGCTAAAAATTCGGTTTTAAAATTCGAACCGCTTTCTTTTAATTTGAAAAATTTTTCTATAAATTGCATTTTTTACTTCTTTTATTTTAAAACTATACTGAATACAAAAAGAATCCCTACGACATAAGTCATTATTGGAATTTGCTTATAATTTAATGTCGCAATTTTTATCAAAACATATGATAAAAGCCCGAATATAATCCCATCTGCTATATTAAAGGCAAGAGGCATCATGATAATTGATAAAAACGCTGGAAAAGCTTCTTGATAATCTTTGAAATCGATTTCTTTAATTTCGCTCATCATGAAAATACCTATAATGATAAGCACAGGAGAAATCGCAATCGTTGGAATAATCAAAAACAAAGGTGATAAAAACAATGACAATATAAATAACAAACTTACCACCAAAGAAGTCAAACCAGTTTTGCCACCTTCACTTATTCCCGAAGCACTTTCAAGATAAATAGTGGTCATGCTTGAACCAAAAAGTCCTCCCGATAAAAGCCCAAAGGAATTAGCATAAAGAGAGCATTTCAAACCTTTATTTTCATCTTTTAAGCAAAGTTTTTTAACCACCGCCATAAAACTTCCCATAATGTCGAAAATACTTATTAAAACCATAGTAATAAGCAAAAATAAGAAATCAAAAATACCTTTTAACGAATTCAAAAAGGAAAAATCAAATTTAAAGGTAAGTGGTAATAATGACGAAGGATAAGAAAATAATGAAAAGCCCTCTGGAATTTCGGTGAATTTAAAAGGAATTCCAAGTATAGTTACCAAAAATATTCCAATTAAAATTGCACCCTTAAATTTAAAATGCATCAAAGCCAGAATTGCAACAAAGCCCACACAAACAAGCAAGCTTTTAATTGACGAAACATCGCCCAACATTAATGGAACTCCATCGCCACTTACGACTATTTCAGCATTCGAAAGACCAATAAAAGCAATAAAAAAACCAACTCCGACGGATAACGATTTCTTTATACAATCAGGGATAGCATTAACAAAATATTTCCATAAATCAAAATAAATAAGCAAAAGTAAAATCACTCCTTGAAACACTTGCAAAGTCAAAGCAAATTGCCAAGAATATCCCAAAGTTTTACATATAGTATAAGCAAAAAATGCATTAAACCCCATACCAGGGGCAAAAGATATAGGCAAATTACCAAAAATTGCAATTATTAAGCAAGAAATGACCGAAACAAGAATAGTCGCACTCATCAAGGCTCCCTTATCCATTCCAGTAACAGATAAAATATCAGGATTAACCGCAACAATATAAACCAAAGTTATAAATGTTGTAAATCCTGCCAAAATTTCAGTTTTGATATTTGTATTGTTTTCTTTTAATTTAAAAAATTTTTCTATAAACATTTTTATACGGGCTGCTTGTAATTGACGACATTTTCAAAGAAATTAGGGAAAAGATTATAAACAGAAGTTCCAACTTTTTCACTAAAATATTCTTTTAATTTAAAAGCATGCCTCCACCGTTTGATTTCTCGATCATCTGCTGGATATCTTAAAGCTATGTTAATGCATCTTTGTTCAAGCAATAATATACCTTTATCAGTTGCAAGCATATCACATAATTGAACCAGCCTATCATAATCGTCATATTCACACGATTTTACAAAATTTTCGATAAATTCGTTGTCGATGTCAGAACAGTCGTCACCATAACAAAAAACCTCGTCTTTATTAGGAAAAGAATGAGTAAGGCAAATTTTTGCCACATCATCAAAACCATTTTCCATCAAAAAACGATAACCGTTTATAGTATGTTGTTTTCCAACTTGAATTTTACCTTGGAATCTTCTTCCAATATCGTGAAGCAAACCGCAAACATATGCCTTATCCACATCCATATTTGGACATTTCAAAGCAATCAAGCGGCATGCTTCACCAACATTTTTGGAATGAGCAATCCAAAATCCATCACTTAAAACTTTTGCTTCTTCAAGCATTTTCAAAGCCATATCAACCGATGGATATTGGTTTGCCATATTCATTCCTTTATTTTTGTACCATAATCATGGCGATTTGTTTACCTTCGAGTTTAGCAGGGACTTCAACCTTTGCTACATCTTCCAAAGCTGTTACACATTTTTGCATAACATCAAGACCAAGATCTTGTCTTGCAATTTCTCTTCCTTTGAAACGAAGGGTAAATTTAACTTTATCCCCATCTTCAAGGAAAGCTTTTGCTTTATTAACCTTAACATTGAAATCATGATCTTCGATAGAGGTACTAAGTTTAATTTCTTTGACTTCGACGACTTTTTGTTTCTTCTTAGCCTCAGCTTTTTTCTTAGCCAACTCGTATTTATATTTTCCGATATCAAGTATCTTACAAACGGGAGGATTAGCATTTGGGGAAATTTCCACCAAATCCAAACCCGCTTCATATGCAAGAGATATAGCCTTTTTCACAGGCACAACCCCAATATTTTCACCATCTGCACCGATTAATCTTACTTCTTTAGATGTAATCATTTCATTAGCACGTGGACCATCTTTGCCCAGAGATGCCGATTGTTCTTCTTTAATTATCTGTCCCTCCATTAATTATTATTAATATTTAACATTTGGCAATTTTGCTTCGATTTTCAAAGCTTCCAATGCCTCACTAAACCCGATAAACTCTTGCTTATCAGAACCTATTCTTCTGATTGCAACGGTTTTTTGTTCGGCTTCTTTTTTGCCAACCGCCATAATCATAGGAATCTTCTTTGCTGAATGTTCTCTGACTTTATAAGAAATTTTTTCATTTCTTAAATCAATTTCAGCTCTTATTCCGTTTTGTCTCAAAGTTTCAACAACCTCTTTTGCATAATCATCAACATCACTTGTAATGCTTGCAACCACAACTTGCACAGGAGCAATCCACAAAGGAAGTCTTCCCATACACATTTCAAGATATGCACCCAAAAATCTTTCAACAGAACCAAACAAAGCTCGGTGAAGCATGATTGGACGATGTTTTGCCCCATCATCACCGATATAAGATATATTGAATCTTTCTGGTAAATTAAGGTCAGCTTGCAAAGTTCCAAGTTGCCATTTTCTTCCAATCGCATCTTTTACCTTGAAATCAAGCTTAGGACCATAGAATGCCCCGTCGCCTTCGTTAACTGTGTACTTAAAGCCCATATGAGTAAGTGCATCAGCCAAACCATCTTCAAGTCTGTCCCATAATGCATCATCACCAATTTTCTTTTCAGGGCGAGTTGAAAGATAAATTTCGACCTCTCCTAAATCAAAACATTTGTAAATATCAAGCATAAGTTTCACAACTGTTTGGCATTCTTCTTCAAATTGTTCAGGAGTACAGAAAATATGAGCATCATCTTGAGTGAATGAACGAACTCTTAAAAGCCCGTGCAATGCGCCTGATGCTTCGAATCTGTGAACTTTTCCAAATTCAGCCACCTTTAAAGGCAAATCTTTATAACTTACAATGCCTTGTTTGTAATAAAGCAAACCACCTGGGCAATTCATAGGCTTAACCGCAAATGTTCTTTCCTCAATTTCTGTGGTGAACATATTTTCTTTATACCAATCCCAGTGACCAGAAGTTTCCCACAAAACTTTATCCATGATTTGTGGTGTGTTAATTTCGATATAACCTGATTGTTCTTGTCTTTTTCTCATGTAATCAATCATGTTAAGATAAAGTTTAAAGCCTCTTGGGTGCCAGAAAACATCACCTGGTGCAACTTCTTCGAAATGGAATAAGTCCATATCTTTACCCAACTTTCTGTGGTCTCTTTTTTCTGCTTCTTCAAGCATTGTAAGATATGCATTAAGCTCGTCTTTTGTGCTCCACGCTGTACCATAAATTCTTTGTAATTGAGGCCTTGTTGAATCCCCTCTCCAATAAGCTCCTGCTAATTTCATAAGTTTAAAGTTTTTGCCAACTTCCTTAGTAGAAGCAAGATGAGGTCCACGGCATAAATCAACAAAGTTACCTTGACGGAAAATTGTAATTTTTTCACCATCTGGTAAATCGTTAATTAATTCAACTTTAAATTTTTCGCCCATATCAGCAAACATTTTCAAAGCTTGTTCTTTTGAAATTTCTTCGCCAACGATTTTTTCATCG
>JAKJEU010000045.1 GCA_022705265.1 Pseudomonadota bacterium
GGATTAATGGATGGATTTTAAAAACTCCTAAGGAACAGACATTTTTTCTTTGTATTATTTTATTTTTACCAATTTGGGGCTTTTGTCTTTACAAACTGCTTAAATTTGAATTTACAAAATCTATAAAAGAGCATTTTGAAAAAAAGAAAAAGGAAGAGGCAAAAAGAAAGGCTGAGGCCGCTCTTTATAATCCTCCAAAGATTCCAATATATCGAAAAGATAACAAAAAAATAAGAAGACCACCTCCTTTACGGGCGTTGTCAGGTGCAAAATTTAAGGATAAGGCAGCTGATAAAGGTGTTGAAGATAAAAAAGTTTCAAAGAAACAAGAGGATATCAGTAAAAAGATATCAGAAGATGATGGAATATTAAGCGAAGAAGAAATTTTTTCCGATATAAAGGATGACACAAGAATTGATGATTTGCCTGAATTTGAGACGTCTGGTCCTGATGAAAAACAAGTTGCGATAAATGGTGATAGTGTTGATGAAATATTGATTAATGCTGGATATAAGATTTCTAAAAAAATTGAATTTGAAGAAAGTACCATAGATTTTCTTGCATATTCTTCGGAATTGGTTTTATTGGTTAAATATTTTGATGATGATGGTCAATGGTTAGCTGATGAAATTCCATTTAGAGATGAAGATCCACAATGGTTTTCTGAAACAAGCCAGAAAACATCTCCGGTAAAGGAAATTACAAATCTTTGTGAAAAATTCGAAGAAAAAATTAATGGAATGTTCAGCGTTGTTCCAGTTTTGATTATCACAAAGGCAAATATTATGAATGCCGAGGAAATATCAAAAACTTGGGAAGAATTAGGAGTTATTGTGGCATTATCAGAAGACGGCGGACCAAGTGGCATTTTACCAGAAGTTGGTGAGGCTATTCCTTATGCTGATGGTGAAGTTGATGAAGATAAGATGAAGGAAGTTGAGGAGCTTTTATAGTTGGAAATTAAAAAAAGAAAATAATAATGCAAATTTTTCATTAAAAAATCATTATTTATGGGCTTTTATTTCTTCTTTATTGATTTCACATTTGTATGTTTGTTTTTCCAATCAGCTATCACATTTTTCTTAATTTTTTAAATAAAAAGGGTGAGAAAAATGAAATCTGTGTTGATAATACTCAAAATGGACCTTTTTTATAATTTTTTTTTAATTAAGTCTATGTAATTTTTATGTAAAAAATAAGATGTTTTTTTTATGTACTTTGTGTATAATGAAAGGCAGTAATTAATGTTTTACATGAGTGTAGGGGAAATAAATTGAGAAAAGGTGAAGAGTGGAAACAGTATAATGATGCTGTGAACTGGATTATTGGTTCTTTTATTATATCTATTCTTATGACTTATTTGGCGATTTTAATATTTTTGCCATTAACCGAGCTTATAGTTAAAGGTATAAGTAGTGCAAATATAAAAGCAGCGGGAAGTTTTTTATGGGAATCTCTTATAAATCCTTTGTTGTTTTTTGAAGGGATTTCAAAACTTATAAAAAGTATGGTTATAAACAAGGGGGATATTCCGCTCATTTATTATCTTCCGCTTTCATGTATTCTTATTTTCCCAGTAGGAGTTATTATTGGACTTGCAATAAATCCATATGAAATGGTTACAAATGCTCATGGTAGTGGTCGTATTGCAAACGATGGAGATGTAAAAAAAATGGGGCTTTTAAAAGGCTTTATTGTCGTTTTAGGACGATATAAAGGAAAGCTTTTGAAATTGCCTGAGACTTTATCGGTTTTGGTGGTTGCACCTCCTGGAACTGGTAAAACTGTGGGTGTTGTTATTCCAACTATTTTGGAATCTGATGGGGTTACAATTATTGTGAACGATCCTAAGCCTGAACTTTGTTATAAAACTTCGGGGTTCAGAAGCTTGCAAGGACCTGTGTTCGTTGTAAACTGGGGTGCCGAAGACGATCCATCACAAGGTGTTTTTTACCCAAATTGGAATCCTTTGTCTGATGTTTGTTTACCTCCTGCTGGGCCTCCTCGTGATATGTATATCGACAGTATGGTTAATGTGTTGATTGAAGAACCAAAAGGAAGCGCTGACCCTCACTGGACTAAAACTGGTCGTAACGCTATGAATGGTTTTATTCATTTTATTGTAAGTAAAATGGAAAGAGCAAAGGCAAACGATTACTTTTTAAACAAAATCACCGAAGGAACCATGGACGACCTTGATAAGCAAACTTTGGAAACTTATTATAAAGAAATGCATGGGGTTGAACCATCAGAAGCTTTGATGAAGTTGCGTGATGGTGAGCTTAATTCAAAAAATTATGTTTCGGTTGGAACTTGGGACGATTTACCAGACACATGGCACGGAGAAGAACCTTGTTTAGCGGTTATATTGGATTGGATGACCGAGGCTCAGATTAAAATTTCGGCTGATTTAAAAAGAAGAATGGACGAGGGCGATCAATCGGCGGCTTTTGATATGCTTGATAATGCGATATCCGAGGCAAAAAAATACGGTTATTCTCACCGTGCGATTTTGGAACTTAACCAACTTGCATCAACGCCTGATAAAGAACGAGGTTCTATTTTGTCTGTGGCTTTGACTGGTATTGGTATTTTCAAAAACTCTGCGGTTCGTGCAAGAACAAGGCAAAGCGATTTTTCGTTCAAAGATACAAGAGGAATGAAAGATCCAATTACTGGTGAATTTAAACCTATTGCAGTTTATTTAAGTATTAACCTTGTTGATGCGACGGCTTTGAGTGTTATTACAGGTATTTTCGTGGAATTGATGTCAAGATTTTTGATTTCTAATCCTCCTGGCATTACAAATGCACAAGGGATTAAAGTCGGACCTTATCCTGTGTTATTCGTACTCGACGAATTTCCTCAAATGCCTAAATTATCAGCGGTTAAAGACGGTCCTGCGGTCGGTCGTGGTCAAAAGATTTCATATCTTTTAATCGGGCAAGATTTAGGGCAAATTTCAGGTCAATATGGTAAGGATGATTTGGAAACAATTATTACGACCACTGCGGCTAAGGTTATTTTATCTCAAAACAATGAACAAACTGCGGAAAGATTTTCAAAAATGATTGGTAACCGTACTATTATGACGGAATCTTATTCAAAAACCGAAGGTATGGCAGCAAAGTTTACAGCTCAATTCCAAAAGAATGTCAGTACTTCGTTTTCAGCAAAAGCGGTTATTGGTTCGGCAAGATTGCTTAGTATGTCGACAGAACAAATTGTTTTGATGCAAGGGTTTTTGAAATATCCAATTGTTGCTCAGGCTCCTCGTTGGTTTATGGATAAAGAAATGTCAAGAAAAGTTAACCTTAAACCTGCTCCATATGTTCCTTATTGGATTGTGGCGCAAAGAAAAGATGCCGATTTTAATATACTTTCGAACTTTGTTGATATTATCGATGAACAAGATGAAGAAAAAGCATAATTATTTTAGTTAGGTGTTATAAAAATGTGGGATTGGTCGAATTCAAATAAAAAAAATCAAGGTGAGGTTGTTTCGAAAAAAGAAACGACAAAGGAACTTGATGAACTTTTTTCTTTGGATAATGTCGAAACAAAAAATAATGATAAGGTAGAAGAAGAAAAAGAAATATCGGATTTTAAAGAGGTCAAAGTTTCTAAAACTGGCCTTGCTATTAACAATTTTTCAGTTAAAAAGACTTTAAAATCAGGAGCAAAAGAAGACGGTGTTTCAAAATCTATTGCTTCTATTCCTCCTCCTCCGCAAGCAATTAAGAGGGTTAGCCCTTTTATAAGACCAACAGCACATAGAGATGAAAATCAGAATTCTAAAAAAGGTGTTTCTGGTGTTTATATGGGTGCAACCGGCATGAGAGAACCTGTACCTTCTCATGGTGATAAATCAATGTGGGAATTGCAATTAAGACAAGCGGGACTTCCTTCTATGGCG
The DNA here is from genome assembly GCA_022705265.1 of Pseudomonadota bacterium. GTDB lineage: Bacteria > Pseudomonadota > Alphaproteobacteria > JAKJEU01 > JAKJEU01 > JAKJEU01. The sequence goes on from JAKJEU010000045.1 coordinate 3,917, forward strand.
TTGGCTGAGATTAATTATTCTCCAATTGATGATGCATGGAGAGCGGATTTATTAAAGGCTTTTAAAAGGATTAGACGGGATTTTTTGAAATATGTTGGGTACCATAATCTTGATGATTTGGTTTCAGCTGGGATTGATGAAAATGGAATTAAACTTTTAAAATCGGGAAGAGCTCCCGAAAATTTTGATGTTCATCTTAAAATTCCTTTGGAATATGGTGGAAATAATGAATTTTCAAACCTTTGCTTAATTCAAACAAGACCTTTTCATGAGGCGATACATAAATTTATTGATATGCAAACTTCAAATCTTAATGATGGAGAGATTTTAAGAAATATATTTATCCCTGTTCCAAGTGGTAAGGTTTATGTCCCTGAGGTCGAAGTTTCAACTGGTGGTGGTCGTAAGATGCCTGATAAAAGTGTTTATTCGGGATTTTTATCTGATACTTTTAAGGAAATTGCTATAAAATCTATGTTTGGTAAGTCAAGGAGCATTGATTAATGATTGATAAAATTCTTGCAACATTAAGAAAAGATAATGCTATAACTTTTGCTCCTGCTGATGATAAGTCGATAAGATTTGTTGGGACAATGCTTGCTTCTCATAAATTTGCTAATATTCCTGCTGAATTTATTGAATTTTTAAAAATAACAGACGGGCTTATTTGGAATGGTTTTGAAATATATGGAACAAGAGCAATAGATAGAGAAGATTTGGGTTATACTTTTCCTGGATTGATTGAGGCTAATTTAAACTTTTTAAACGATGATTATTTAAAAGGTAAGCTTTTGCTTGGAAAAATTTCCGAAGAAATATTTGTTTACAATGGTTTAGAGCATAAGTTTATGGTTATGGACAGAATAAATTTTATTGTAAATTCGGTTCATTCAAGCTTCTCTGAAATGGTGTATAGTTTTATTGATGAGATTTATTAAATCATGAAACTTTTTTTAAGCATAACATTTATGACAATATTCATTGCTCTTGGCGTTGGATATGTTTCGTTGGTTTTTAAGGTTGAGGATATTATAATTCAAAATTTTGTTAATTCTTTTGAAAATTTGAAAAACAGAGGGGTTAATGTTGATTATAAAATTGAAAAAGGTGATTTTTCTTTTATACCTAATATTTTAATTAAGGATTTAAGAATATCTAAGGTTAAAAGTGACGAAATTAATGCTTTTGAAGTGCCTGAGATTTTGGTTGAATTAAACCCTTTTCAAAAATATCCAGTAAAGTTAACCTTTAAAAATAATATTAAGTTTTTAAGCTTTGATAGAGAGTTGGATTTTATTTTTAAAAAAGCTTTTTTGGAAATATCTTTTTATAAGGGTTATAAAGTAAAAGATTTAAAAATAGTTGCTAATGACATAAGTATTAACGAAAGTGTTGAAAATCTTTCTTTTGTAAACCATCTTGTCGCGAATTTTTCTTTTCTTAACGAAGGACATAAAATTGAATTTGATGCAAATGGAATAGCATTAAGAAATGAAAAGGTTGATGGGATTTATTTTAAAGCTGTCTTAAATAAAAGCCTTGATTTTTCTATTTCTTTTAACAGAATTTTCAATGAGTTCTATTCAAAAGGTGGATTTATATTTATTGAAAAAGGAGGTTTTTCATGGCTTCCTTTGAAAATTTCTTTTGATGGTGAAATCGTTTTAAATGATTCTTTAAATATTCTGGTATCGTTAAATAGCAATATTTATGGTTTTAATGATGGTATAAATATGTTGGAAGAAAAAGGTTTTATAAGTCAAAAAGAAAATTGGCTTTCAAAAATTGTATTATTCGTGATGGCAAGAAAAGATGACGATGGAGAAGATTTTATTCCTACAAAAATAAATTATAATAATAAACAAATTTTTGTTGGGCCTATTCTTTTTTATGAATTTTAATTAAAAGTGCGGTGCAATATGAAAGAATTTTATATATTTCGTCATGGTCAAACTGATATGAATGTTGATAAAATATGGCAAGGTCAAGGTTATAATCCTCATTTAAACGAAAAAGGAATATCAGAGGCAAAAAAGCTTGCAACAAAGCTTAAAAATAAAGGGATAGAAATAATTTTTTCAAGCCCTATGTTTCGTGCATATGAAACAGCGGAAATTGTTTCGTCAATGCTTAATGTTGAAATTGTAAAAGAAAATGATTTCATTGAATCAAGTATAGGGATTATGGAAGGCAAAATTAAGCCTGAAATTGAAAAAAAATATCCAATTGAGTATAAAAAATGGCGAGATTTAACACTTGATACTTTTGATTTTGGTTTTTTAAATGGAGAAACAAAAAGGCAAGTTGTTTTACGAGTTTTATCAAAAATCAAGGAAATTGCTCTTAATACCGATTATGAAATTGTTGGAATATCTTCTCATGGGGCAGTTTTAAGATGGTTGTCGGTTTATTTTAATGATGCAAATGGTGAAATTCCAAATTGCTCATATATGAAAATAAATTTTGAAAAAGATTTTATATACAAAGGGTTGAATTTTTAAATAGTAAAGATTTAATCTTTATGTAATAATGGTTATTGACTTAAAAAGTGTCGTTTGCTGTTTTAATCTGTTCATTTTATTGGGTTTTATTGCATGGACTTTTTTGTGAAAAATATTATGGATATGTCATATTATCCTTGTGTTTTGATTAATAGAAGCGAATATAAATTTGTTTCTTATAATGATGCTTTTTATAAAAAATTTGGCACAGAAAAAGATTTAAACGATTTCTTTTTAAATATAAAATCAGTTCATCAAAAAATCGAAACTATGATTGAAAAGAAGTTTCAGGATTTTGAGAAAGTATTTTCTTTTAATTCAGAAGGATATTTTGCAAAAATTTTATATGTTGATAATGAAAAAGTTTTGCTTTCCGTGAAAAAAGGTGAACAAAAGCGTTGGTTTTTTGATGTTGATACTATAAATGAGGCGTTTGATGTTTTTCCTTTTTTCATAATGTTTGAAGATGTAAATGGAAGGATTGTATCTTGTAATCAAAAGGCTTGTGAGCTTTTGAACGAAAGTAAAGAAGAGTTAATGGGTAAGCTTAAAAAAAATGTTGCTTTTTATAAGCGATATAAACTTCAAAACCAAATTGATAAAATGGGACGGTTTGTTTTAAATTCCAAAAAGGGCTGTGTAAAAGATGTTGTTTATGAAAAAGATGGAGAAAAAAATTATCTGACCCTTGCAAAAGAGCCTATTATTGATGAAAATGGTAAAGTCTTAGGTATTTTTACAATCGGAAAAGAAATAGGCGATATTATAAAATTGGAAAAAAGCCTTATATATCGTGATAACATTTTAAAAGCGACGGCTAAGGTTGCTGAAATGCTTATTTCTAATGTTTCTGATTTTGATAAAGTTATGAATGATGTGCTTGGAATAATGGGTGGCGCAAGTGAAGTAGACAGAGTTTATGTGTGGCATGTCCATGACAGCCCTTATCCATATGATGAAAGACTTTATACCTCGCAACTTTATGAATGGTCTTTTGGTGCGGAACCTCAGCAAGACAAGGATATCGTAAAAAATCAAATTATGCCTTGGGCTGAGCTTTTTGTTGAAGGAAAATGCGTAAATAATCTTGTTTCAAATTTGTCAGAAGATGAAAGAGTGGTTTTAGAACCACAAGGAATTATATCTATATTGGTTGCTCCAATAACATTAAGAGGCGAACTTTGGGGTTTTATTGGCTTTGACGATTGTCGTTCTAAAAGAATATGGTCAGAATCAGAAGAAAGAATTTTAAGAGCAGCAGGAAATATCATCGGTTCAGCAATAAGTAGACGGAGAATGCATGAAGCGTTGATTGTATCAGAGCAAAGATATAAAAATGTAGAAGAGGCAACGGGTGAGATTTTATGGTCAATTAACAGCCGTTTAAAATTTGATTATGTTGCAAACCGCGTCCGAGATGTATTGGGTTATCATCCTTTGGAAATTATTGGTACTTATTGGAAAAATTATTTTATTGGTGATTTCGATTTTAAAAATTTGCTTTCAAATACTGATAATGTTTTACGCAATGTTGAGTTAAAAGCAGTATGTAAAGATGGCTCTTATAGATGGCTTCGTTCTGCGTTAAAGGTTTTTTTGGACGACAAAGGAAAGCTTTTAAAAATAATTGGTTCAAGTCTTGATATTACCGAAATAAAAGTCAAAGAAAATGAAATAAAAAAAGCAAATAAAGCATTCGAAGATGCAAATAGAAGTTTGGAAAATGCTTTGGATATCGCAAATAATCTGGCCTTAGAAGCAAATAGGGCAAATAAAATAAAAAGTGATTTTTTGGCAAATATGAGTCATGAAATAAGAACGCCTATGAATGCGATTGTTGGCATGACATATTTGACTTTGCAAACTTCGTTGGATGAAAAACAAAAAGATTATTTAAAATCAATTGAATATGCTTCAAATACTTTGCTTAAAATTATAAATGATATACTTGATTTTTCATCAATTGAAAAAGGTAATTTCAAAATTAATGATGAGGTTTTTACAATTAAAAAACTGGTATCAAATTTTGAAAGTATAGTAAAGCATAGAGCCGAGGATAAAGGAATTAAATTAGTAATTAATATATCCTCAGACATTCCAAAAAAGCTTGTGGGAGATTTTTTAAGAATTAACCAAGTTTTGATAAATCTTGCAACGAATTCGATTAAATTTACTGAAAAAGGTGAGGTAGGGATTAGTATTTCAAAAGAAAAAGAAGATAACGAAAATGTGATTTTAAAATTTTCGGTAAAGGATACAGGAATAGGAATAAGTGAGAATAAAAAAGACCTGTTGTTCAATGTTTTTTCACAAGGAGATAATTCTATTACGAAAAAACATGAAGGAACAGGTCTTGGTCTTGCTTTGTGTAAAAATTTGGTCGAACTTATGGGTGGTAAAATCTGGTGTGATAGTGAATTTAATAAAGGTTCGACATTTTATTTTACAGTAAAATTAAAAAAATAGATTATTTTTTAAGTTCTTCTAAACCTTTTGAAAAGCCTTTAAAAGATACAGGAAGGTTGATTTGTTTTTTATCACCAGTTAAAAATGCAACAATTCCGTTTTCTTTATTTTTTACATAATCAATTAAATCATCTTCGAAAATGACATCGCTTATGCAACCGTTTTTATCGCACATGATATAAGGTATTTTTGTAATTTCTTTTTCATCAATTTTAATGCCAAATCCAGCTGGCAAATAAACACCAAGAGGGAAGATCAATTTTGCGTGTACTTTTTTGTTTGCTTTGTCATAAATAAAGCTGAATTGTAAAATTCTTGCATTATTTTGTTCTTTTAAATTCAAAGTTTGAACAAGTTCTTTACCAATTATTTCATTTGTTTCTTCGTTTTTTATTTTAACTAATTGCCAATTTTCAAAAGTATCTTGTTCAATTTTAGCCTTTATTTGTTTATTTTGGTTTACCATTTCATTCTCCGTGCTTTTTTCATTATTTATAATTTCTTTTTCATCATTACTTTTGTTAAAAAGTAAAAAAGTTCCAAAAGATAAAGAAATAATTGTAATAATTGAAATTATAATAATAAATTTATTTTTCATAAATTAGTTCCTTTTATAAAATCTCAAATAAAAAGGGAGCTTAAAGTCA
>JAKJEU010000233.1 GCA_022705265.1 Pseudomonadota bacterium
TTGAATGTCAATTGGGTTATCAGCATGTTGACCACCGTTGATGATGTTCATCATAGGAACAGGCATAGTAGAAGCAGAAGCGCCACCAATGTAACGATACAAAGGAAGACCAGCAGCCTCAGCAGCAGCCTTAGCAACAGCTAATGAAACACCCAAAATAGCGTTAGCACCGAGTTTACCTTTGTTTTCTGTGCCATCTAATGCGATTAATGCATTGTCGATTGCAACTTGGTCGGTTGCATCCATGCCACAAATATTGTCATAGATTACAGTGTTAACAGCATCAACAGCCTTTAAAACACCCTTACCGCAGTAACGAGATTTGTCACCGTCTCTAAGTTCAACAGCTTCGTGTACACCAGTAGAAGCACCAGATGGAACAGCAGCTCTTCCAAATGCACCGCATTCAAGAGTTACATCAACTTCAACAGTTGGGTTGCCTCTTGAATCAAGTATTTCTCTTCCTTGGATATCAATAATTGTAGTCATTTATTTTCTTCCTTCTTTCGTTATGTTATCAATTTTTATTAAAGTTTCTAAAAGTTTAGAAAGCTCATTAAGAGGAACCATATTTGGTCCATCACTTAAAGCTTCGTCTGGATTGTCATGAGTTTCGATAAAAACCCCCGCAACCCCAACTGCAACAGCAGCTTTTGCAAGATACGGAACATATTCTCTTTTACCACCAGAAGAGCCACCAAGACCTCCTGGTTGTTGAACTGAGTGAGTCGCATCCATAATAACAGGAGTACCATCTTTGCCCATGATGTAAAGGCTTCTCATATCGACGACAAGGTTGTTGTAACCGAATGTTGTTCCTCTTTCACAAGCCATAGCGCTGTCATTTCCGGATTCTTTTGCTTTTTCAATTACATTTGACATTTCAAAAGGAGACAAAAATTGACCCTTCTTAATGTTCAAAGGTTTCCCAGTCTTAGCCGCAGCAACAATTAAGTCGGTTTGGCGACATAAAAAAGCAGGGATTTGTAATACATCAGCAACACTTGCAACGATTTCGCATTGTTCTTCTTTATGAACATCGGTAATAATAGGGCATTTAAAGGTATCTTTAATTTCCAATCCCATACCACGAGGTCCTTTTATAGAAGTGCGATTTGCTTTGTCAAAAGATGCTTTAAAAACAAAAGGAATATTGAGTTTGTTGGTAATTTCGACCAATTTCTCAGCCATAAAAATGGCGTGTTCACGACTTTCAATTTGGCAAGGTCCAGCAATTAATGCAAAAGGTAAATCGTTGCCAATTTCAAAGTTTCCAATTCTTACATGTTTATACATTTTTTTTCCTTAAATTTTAAGTTTTAAAGATAGCCTTATAAAACTCAAATATAATGATTTTGCATTCATGACATAATTTAAAACAAACCGACTTATATGTCTATGTATTTCTTTAAATAAAATGTAAATAATTTTTAATTTTATGCAAAATAAAAAAGGCAAGCAGTCTTTTAAACTTTCTTGCCTTTTTAAACTAATTATTTCTTATGTTTTATTCAGCTTTTGGAAGAGGAGGCATAGCCTTAGCTTCTTCTTCAACTACTTCCTTGTTTTCAGTTTCAACAGGAGTTGAGACAGCTTCACTTTTCATAGGAACGACGACTTCTGCTGCCACATCAACCGCAGATTTAGTTTCGGTTTTATTAGCGTTTTTGTTCATAATTGTCAAAGCAATACAGTTTAACATGAACAAAGTAGCAAGAATCGCAGTAGTTTTTGTTAAAAAGTTTCCAGCAGAACGGCTTGAAATAAGTCCAAGTCCACCAGAAGAACCACCCAAAGCACCAAGAGCGCCGCCTTCTGATCTTTGGATAAGGATTATACCAACCAAAGTGATAACGACGATTAAGTGGAATACTAATAATACTGTAAGCATTTTTTTATCCTAAAAAATTATTGGTTAATTCTTGATTCGATAATGCCCCAGAAATCTTCTGATTTTAATGCA
>JAKJEU010000234.1 GCA_022705265.1 Pseudomonadota bacterium
TTATAAATTTACAAGAAAGCCAGACGGAGCAATCCTTTCAATTGATACAATCAAAGAAATTCATAAAAAACTTCCTACAACTCACCTTGTTATGCACGGTTCTTCATCAGTTCCACAAGAATTACAAGATATCATTAACCAATTTGGCGGTGCTATGCCACAAACTTATGGCGTTCCTGTTGAAGAAATCGTTGAAGGCATCAAACATGGTGTAAGAAAAGTTAATGTTGATACAGATTTAAGAATGGCTGTAACTGGTGCAATCAGAAAGGTATTCTCTGAAAAACCTGCTGAATTTGACCCAAGAAAATATCTTAAACCTGCTATGGACGCACAACAAAAAGTTTGTGAAGAAAGATTTGTTCAATTCGGTGCTGCTGGTAATGCAAGCAAGATTAAAGCTATCTCCTTGACTGAAATGGCTAAATTATATGCTGCTGGCAAACTTGACCAACAAATTAAAGGTTAATTTTATTAACTTTTAAAAACAACAAAAGAAAGGAGCCGTTCATAATGGTGAAAATATCCCCTAGTATCTTGTCTGCTGATTTTTCAAAACTTGGTGAAGAAGTTGTGGCAATTGATAAAGCTGGTGCTGATTATATTCACATTGACATTATGGACGGCTCTTTTGTTCCTAATATAACTATTGGTCCTGCTGTGGTTAAGGCATTAAGACCGTATAGCAAAAAGATTTTCGATGTTCATTTGATGATTAATGATGCGGGGAAATTTGTTAATGATTTTGCTAATGCTGGGGCTGATATAATTTCGGTTCATGTTGAAAAAGAGCTTCATCTTGACCGTATTCTTTCAAAAATAAAAGATATGGGCAAGAAAAGTGGGGTTGTTTTAAACCCTTCTACAAATGAAGAAACAATAAAATATGTTTTAGATAAGATTGATTTAATCTTGGTTATGTCAGTTAACCCAGGTTTTGGAGGACAATCTTTTATACCTTCAAGTATTGAAAAAATAAAAAACATCAAAAAAATGATAGGAAAAAGACCAATCGAAATCGAAGTCGATGGTGGTATCAATGATGTTACAGGGTTTGAATGTATAAAGGCTGGGGCTGATGTTTTGGTTGCTGGTAATTATATCTTTAAAGATGGAAATTATTCTGCAAATATCAAAAAATTAAAAGGTTTGGTGTAAAAATGAGTTCTAAAATACTTATAATCGAAGACGAAGAAGCGATTGCTACTATGATAAAATATAACCTTGAAAAAGAAGATTTCGAGGTTTTAACGGCATCAAGTGGAGAAGTTGGATTAAATGTTGCGGTTGCAAATAATGTTTCATTAATTTTGCTTGATTGGATGCTTCCAAATATGAGTGGAATTGATTTTTGTAAACTTGCTCGTTCAAGGCATGAGTTAAGAGAAGTCCCAATTATTATGTTAACCGCACGAAGCGAAGACGAGGATAAGATAAAAAGTTTTTCTGTCGGTGCTGATGATTACATAACTAAGCCATTTTCTATGCAAGAGTTGATTGCAAGAGTTAAAGCCGTTTTAAGGCGTACTGCTCCTATGAAAGAAAAAGGCGTTATTGAGTTTGCTGATTTAAAAGTTGATTTAACCACTTGTAAAATATCAAGAGGAGATAGATATATACATTTAGGACCAACTGAATACCGTCTTTTACAATATTTGCTTAAAAAACCGAAACATGTATTTAAACGAGAAGAACTTTTGGAAAAGGTTTGGGGTGCAAATATTCATGTTGAATTAAGAACTGTAGATGTCCATATAAGAAGATTAAGAAAGGCTTTAAACGCTGGTGGAGAAGCCGATATAATAAGAACCGTAAGAACATATGGTTATGCCATTGATAATGAAATAAATCAAAATGATAATCAAGATTTAGATGAATAAAATTACTGTTTTGTTTTTTTAAAAAAATTTGTTAAAATATAAAGTATAAGTCAATTATAGGAGGATATGTATCGTGG
>JAKJEU010000235.1 GCA_022705265.1 Pseudomonadota bacterium
TAAGTCTTTTATATCCTCGGTTTCAACGAATTTTTCCAATGCCTTGATGGCCTCGGCTGATTTTTCACCAGCATATCCTTTGTTAATGGCTTCATAAATCGAACTTGCTTCAAAATAAAGAATATCCTCGGAAATTTGTTTTTCATGAACCGAATTAAAACCTTTATTTTTTGCTTCTTGTTCTATTTGCTCTTTTGTTTCAGCTTCTTTTTTCTCATATTCGGCCAATCGTTTTTGAAGCTCTTCTTTTTCAGGGTCGCTTTCTTTCTTAGCCTCGCTTGTTTCATTTGTTTCATCAATTTTGGTGGGTGCTTCGGTCGTTGTTGCCTCTTCTGGCTCTTTTTTAGGTTCTTCTTGCTCCCTTTTTGCCATAATCTCATTCATCACGATTTCAGCATCGCTTAAATTTTCTTCTGTATCCGTGGTTTCGTTTGCTTGCGTTTGTTGTTCTTCGTTTTCCATTTTTATCCTCTTAAATTTTTAAAATCTTCTTTTGCATCTTTGATATGTTTAATAAGCCTTACCATGCCTTTTAACTCTTCTGGGCTTACCTTACCTTCTGATAAATCCTCAACATATCTTTGAGCTCGGTTAATAATAATTAAGCCGTCCTGTGAAATGACGGCTTTGTAATCTTGTTCAATTTGTTCTTTTTTTCTATCCTCCAATTGGTATTCCTCCTTGGCTTGGCATTTGTGGTGGTGTATTTAAGCTTTGGGTAAAAAACTTGTCGGTATTATCAAAGCCAAGTATTTCAAGTCCGGTTTCAAGAATTTCTTTATAATTAATCATTCCTGCTATCATTGGTGAAGTTCCCGCAAGTTTAAAAAGTTCCAAGGCTTCTTTGAACTGAGCCTTTTTCGTTGCGATAGAATTGCTATCAGAATATTTATATTCATAAGCACCTCCTCTTACATCATCACCGATTGTGGCGGGTGTTTTTTTGCCCTTATCCATCATGAAAATCTGTTCGCTTGAACCTTGCTTTTCATTCATAATCATATCAGCGACATTTTCCACCATTCGAACAATACCATTTTGTTTTATGGTATCTAAATCCTTGGCAAGCCTTGTGGTTTGGCCTTGAACCTTTACCTTGATTTCGGTGGCCGTTTTATCACCACTTTCTTCGTTTCCTTGCATATTTGGATAAATTCCCGAAACTTCCGAGATTGCATCATCTAAATAAGCGATTTCTTGCTCTGGACTTATTAATTGCACAGGAATTGGAATAATCGCACTGGGATCGTCAATTCCAGCTTTATATTTAATAATTTTTCCAGGTTCGATTTCTACTTTTTCTTCTTTGAAAAAATTATCCGGAGCAAACCTTGCAGGATTTTTATTTAAAGCTTGAACATCTTTTTTCTCGTTGATGTCCTCTTCCCTTGCCTTGGCCAAGTCATAAATTGAATATAAACAAGGAATTCCTCTTTTTGAATCAGGGTCTCTTAAAGTCGCAACGGAAATAATCGGATTAATAACAAAGGGATTTTTCGTAAATCTTATTAAAAACTTTCTTGCCACAATCGTGATAAGATAATTTTCTAAAACCTTGCCATTAAAATTAAAATCGCCCCAATATTCCAAAACCTCAATCTTACCTTTGTTATAAATCTCGCTTATCTTGTCCTTATCGCTTTTAACCTCCTCTTCATCTTTATTATCGCCCTTTGATATGCCTTGAAGCTCTTCTATTTGGTCGGGCTTTAAAGAATAAAAACGATTATTCTTAATTGAATTTAAGCTTTGAAAAGTCTTGATAATCTTGCCACCTTTATCCCATTCTTCTTTTATCTCTGGAATAACTTCGGGGTCGAAAACAAGATTTAAAGGGTTAATCGCCTCGATATATGCTCCGTCATAAATTTCTTGTGGCTTGGTCGTTATAAATGGGTTTAATTCATCTCTTACCTTGACTTGCTTATAAACCTTTTTCCAAGAAGTAAACA
>JAKJEU010000046.1 GCA_022705265.1 Pseudomonadota bacterium
CTTCGTCGCAATAATTAGCATCATAAATCACAATATCCGCGTTTTCCATAAGTTTCAAAGCATTTTCATCCATTTTTTCAACATCATGATATGTATCAAAAACAATCGCGATTATTTTACCTTCGCAACTTATACGATAGCCACAAGAACCCCCTGGATGTTTTAATGGATAAGGCTTTATTTTATATGAATTAATTTGAAACTCATCATATCCTTTGAAATTATTAAGCTTTACACGAGAGGGCAATTTATCAAATTCAACAGGAAAAAGAGGTGACGAAAATATTCTTTTAAAAACCTCAGTCAAAGAAATTTCCAAAGCATCCAAACTTGCATAAACATTAATATTTGCCTTTTCATTATAAAAAGGATTAAAAAAAGGCATTCCAGAAGTATGGTCCAGGTGATAATGAGTAAATAAAAAATTTATATTATCAATTTCATCTTTTTTAACCAATTCATCGCCAAGCTTATGAACCCCCATGCCACCATCAATTATTAATCGTTCGCCTTTGTCATTGACAATTTCGATACAAGATGTAGCACCACCGTATTCCATAAATTCTTTATAAGGTCGAGGACAACTTCCCCTTACTCCAAAAAAATTAATTTTAACCGACAATAAAACCAACCCCTTACGAAACATTATTAAATAATTAAATTGACCACTTATTAAGTTTAAAACATAATATAAATATATGGTAGCAATTTTTTTATAAGGGTTAATTTTATTATGAAATATTTTATTACACTCGTCATACTTTTATTTTCTTTTAACGCCAATGCTCAAAGCGGTATGAATGCTTTGAAAGTAAAAACTCCGACCAGCTGTTTTGAATTTGTCGACCTTTATTCAAAAGTCGTGGAAAATATCGAAGATCCAACCATTGACGATCAACATAAGTTCGAACTTGCTATGGAACGAATCATGGGATATATCGGAGGTATCGAGGTTGGTACAAGAACAAAAATCATTATGAGAGAACATAATATAACAGAATGGAGCATTTTAGCCGATGTTCAAAAAGCTTGTTTAATTGCTCCAAATATTTCTTTGGACGATGCGGTTAATTCTTTGCTTGTTGTCAATGCTGCGATAAAAAATTCTATTGCAAGAAGCAATCAAGCAAATTGGCAATCTTGTCAACAATTTTGCAACCAACAATAAATATTTAGACAAGGTTTAGTACAAGATGACAGTATTTTCCACCGGCAGTGCTGGAATGAGAGCAAGATATAGTGGCGACCATTGGGAAGAACACAGAAAAGCCCAAAACTATATCTTTGGCGGTTGCATAATTGCCTTTATGGTATTTTATCTTTCATCTACTCTTATCATTATACCTTTGACTTATGTTATAAAAAGCTTTGATATGGCGGGGCTTAATGCCTTAAAACAATATTACATAATCGTTTTTACCGAAGACCCTTTTGTATGCATGCTTTATTATGTTAAATGGTTCATTGATTTTGGAACTTATTCTGATGAACGCCCTATATTATGGCTTCCCGTGCTTCCTTTATCTGCTCTTGTAACGATTCCTTTTTATACATATTTTACGAACCCTTATAAATTCGGTTTTCGAGCTCCTTTTGAAGCAAAAAATCCTTCTTCCTCTGAAACCAAAAAGATGGGCTTGTTTGGAAGCAAATATTATTTCTTTGGTTATTATAAGGAAAAAGCCTTAAAAACTGACGGTCCTGATTCTGTTATGTTGCTTGGTACTACTGGTGCTGGAAAAACTCACAGTGTTATTTTGCCCTCCATCTTGGAATCTGATTCTGCGACAATTATTTCAAACGACTATACCAGCGAATATTATGTCATGACAAGCGGTTATCGTGCGACTTTTTCCCAAGTATATCGTTATCAATGGGATAAATTAGAAGACGCCAGCAAAGGTGTTTTTCACCCTAATATAAATTTTATATCGCCAAAAAATATGCCTCCTCTTTCCACCGCACGGGCTGGATACATTGCGGGAATTGTTTTAATGTTAATCCCTGATGGAAGAAATGCTGACCCATATTGGAGCAAAAACGGAAGAGCAGCCTTAGAAGGATATGTCACATATTTAATCGATAAAGTCGCCCAAGCAAAAGCCAACGATTATTTTATTTACAAGCTTTTAGAAGGTGAAGCACTTGACGAAGAGGATTTATCCGTACTTGAATCCTATTACAAAGGCATGGAACAAGGACCTCATATCGAAGAAGCCTTAAAAAATGTAAGAAATAATACAATTACATACGAAAATTACGAACCCATCGGTACTTGGGAGCATATTCCAAAAGCATGGCGTGGTCGTGAAGCAAGTTTTGGAATGTTGGTTGACTTTATCGCAAGTTACCAAATCGCAATGTCCACCGAAATCAAGGCCAAAAGAGACATGGGCGATATGCTTGCTCAAAAAGAAGACCCACTGACAAAGGTTATGACCGCCATGCTTGATGAGGCCGTGCATTTTGGTTATTCCAGAAGAGCAAGATTAGAAGTTGGTCTTTTACTTGCGACCCCTGCGGTTCAACGCTCTTCTATTATTTCGGTTGCTTTTTCTGGTTTATCGGCTTTTAAAAACCCAGCGGTAAGACAAAGAACCTCTTCTTCCGATTTTTATTTCAGCGATTTAAGAGGTAAGCTTGATAAAAAAACAGGCGAATGGAAACCTTTAACCATATATATCATGAATAACCATCCTGTGACCTCTGTTATCAATGCGATGTTTTTTAATTTGATGTGCGAATATGTATTGCATTACCCGCCAAATTCTCCTGGACATGGGCCTCTTGATGTACTTTTTATTATGGATAACTTTTCCTTTTTGCCAAAAGTAAGAAACCTTTTTTACGCTTTTGGTACGGGAAAATCAAAAGGAGTTGGATTTTTATTATCCGTTATGTCGTTAAACGATATTGCAAGCTCTTATGGTGGGCCAGAAGGAGTGAGTGTTTTTATTACCAAAGCTGCTATTAAAATTATCAAGATGGTAAACAACGAAAAAGTAACCGCAAGATTTTCGGCCATGAGTGGTAAAAAAACCATGTGGAATGTATCAGGTTATAGCCGTCCTCATTTTTTAGGCACTCCTAAAAATTATTTCGAAAAGAAGGTAAGTGAAAAAATGAGAGAAAAGGCAGGTCTTTCAAAAGGTAAAATGAATAACATTGACCCTAAAACCGCCTTTATTCTGGTTCAAAATTACCTTAACCGCCCGATAAAAGCAAAGAATACCGACGCTTGCAAAGACGAAAGGTTTGCTGCAAAAACAAAGCTTCCCGTTTCAAAAGCAGTAGAAGATGAAATCGTAAAGTCAAGACCGCCAGAAGAAGTAAATATTCCTATGGATTTGCAATTTGATATCGACGGTGAAATCCCAATCAAACTTGGCGGTGATGACCATCATATTACTTAAAGCTCTTGCTTAACCAAATATGAAAGCCCTAAAAACGCTGGGTTTTTATATGTGATAAGATATGTCGGCATATTTTTTGCAAAATTTGATGCAAACCCCTTGTCTTCGAAATATTTTCTGAAATTTGATTTCATAAACATTTTTGTAATGTCTGGAATTGCCAAAATACCACCTGCGATATAAAATCCTCCGACTGCTCCAATTGATATTGCAAAATTCCCAGCAACCATCCCAAACAACGAAAACAAAGTATCAAAAGTTTTTACCGCATCTTCATCACCGCTTAAAGCAAGGTTTGTAATTTCATGATTTGATATTTTTACATAATCTCTGCCATTAATTTTTTTAACTGCCTTGAATATGTTTGGCAAACCTCTGCCCGACACTAAATCTTCGGAACAAAGATATTGTTTTTCACTTAAAACATTAAGAGTTACCTCTCTTATAAAATCATCCTTTATCAATGGAGCACATTGGTGTCCACCTTCGGAAGCAACCGCGGTGTATGAACCATCTTTTAATTGCACCAATATCCCAGCACCAAGCCCAGTACCAGGACCCATAACGGCAATCGAACCGCCACTTCTTTTTTCTCCGCCACCAATTTTTATAAAATCGCCTTCTTTTAACGACGGTACGCACAAAGATTGCGCCACAAAATCATTTACAAGATTGAATTTTTGAAACCCAAGCTTAACCCCAAGTTCCTTAATATCATATTTAAAATCAAGGTCGATATTTTCAATTTTTCCATCAAATACTGGGCCTGCAACCGCAAAAACTGCGACTTTTGATTTTTTTTCATTAACAATTTCAAAATATTCATCAACACATTTTGAAGGAGTTTTTAAAAAATATTCACTTTTAAAAATATGTTCACACGAAACAACCCCATATTCATCAAGCAAAGCAAACCTTGCATTAGTCCCACCAATATCTGCGATTAATGATTTATCACTCACTTTTTAAAACCTCCCAAACAATGCTTATTATTTTTATAAATCAAGTATTGATAATTATAATTGAATTGTATCTTCTATCCAAGTATAATGTAAAAATACGGTAATGAAAAAACAAGTAAAGAATAAATCATGGATAGAAAAACTGACTTAATTTACGGTTGCGGTTATAACTTGCCTCATGAAAAGGTCGAGGCCTTGTGCAAGGTTTATAAACTCAGGTTTACTGAATACAAAGAAGAAGACGGAGTTTTGGAAAATTGCGTCATATTTTTCGATAAAATTAATGATCAAGATTTTGAAAAATTAATTAAATTCGACTCTTGCTATCTTTTTGATGTCAATGTCAAAGAGTTCAACAAAATCAAGATTGACCTTCCTGATGAAGATTTTAAAAGACTGGTTATATCCACCCAAAATGCTTATAAAATTGATATTGCAAAAATTTATTCCAATTTCATAGTGGAGAAATTTAAATTTGATGCCAATAAATCTTTTAATATAAGGCTTGCCATCCACGAAAGCATTGCTAATGCTATTTTACACGGCAACCTTAAAATACCTAATAATTTAAGAGAGGATTTTGAAAATATTAAAATCTTTAACAAAGCGTTTAAAGAAAATATGGAAAAATTCAAAAACAAAGCCTTAACTCTTACCTTAAATTATAATGACGAGGCAATTAAATTAAAAGTGCTTGATGAAGGCGATGGCTATTCAAAAAATCCTGACGACAATCTTCCTCATCCAAAGCGAATTGACCGCGGATTGATGGCGATTGCCAAGCTTTCTGATAATGTGTCAATTGACCAAAATGGCAAAGAAGTTGTTATTTCTTTTTTCATTCTCAACAATGTTACAAAACCATCCATTAATCAAAAAGAACATAAAAAATCCGAACCTAAAACAATTGTGGTCAACAAGGATTTTTCCTCTTGTTCGGTGCTTGTTATCGAAGACAACCTTCAAAGCCAAACTTTAATCGGAAAATTTTTAAACCTTATAAGTATAAATAATGTTCATTATTCAAAAAATGGCGAAGATGGTATTTTAAAGGCTTTGACCGTAAATCCTGACTTGATAATATTAAACCTTAATCTCCCTAATATGCGTGGTGATGAAGTTTTGATGAAAATTAAGGCTACTCCAAAAATTCGTGATATTCCTGTGCTAATTGAAACATCTTATGAAAGCCAAGACATGAAAGATTTGATGTTCAAGGCTGGGGCAAGCGATTATATTACCAAACCTTTTTCTTTGCTTGAATTTTTTTCAAGAATAAAGATTAATCTTGAAAATCGTCTTTTGATTAAGACTTTGGAAAAAGAATTAAAGAAAATCGAAACCGAACTTAGAACCGCAAAATCCATGCAAACTTGGTTATTACCTAATCAAAATGATATCAACGGATTAAAATCAAAATTTGGATTCGAATTAAGCCATCTTTTCTTGCCTTCATTAAAATTAAGTGGCGATTTTTGGGGCGTTCATCAAGTAACTCATAAAAAAGTTGCGATTTTCTCTTGCTCTTTTGAAGAATATGGATTAACCGCTGCTTTAAACACTTTCCGCCTTAACACTTTGATTAAAGAAAATCCTATAATTTATCCTTTTAAACCAAGCAGTTATGTCGAAAGCCTTAACAAGGTTTTACATACCATGTTACCAGAAGGCAATAATGTGAAATTTATCTATGGCATTATTGATTTTGAAACCGATACTTTTACTTATGCTTCGGCTGGGTTTATAAGCCCTTTATTAATTAGTGATGAAAAAATAACGACCCTTGGTAATGGCGGTGAACCTTTGGCTTTAAGTTTAAACACAAGATATACTGATTATTCCGTACCTTTTAAAAAAGGAACTTCTATATTCATTTACAGTGATACTTTGGTAAAATCTCCTTACATTTGCGGAAGAGTGTTAGGTGTCGAAGGACTTAAAGAAACTTTATCAAAATATGTAAATAAAATTGATAAACCTGATACTGTTTTCAACAATATAGTATGTGAATTTTTTACAAACATAGAAAGTGTGAAATCCTTGCCAGATGATTTAACCATGCTTATGATTTCAAAATAAAACAAAAAAGGGACTTATTTTTAAGCCCCTTTTTTCATACCTTAAAATTTTAAAACTTATTTTATCAAACAAGCCTTGACCGTAGATTTAATTTGTTCACAAAGTATAATTAAATCGTTTTTATCGCCTTTTACATAAAGCCTGTGATAAGTTTTACCATTAACATTTACATCTTTTATAATATATTCATAACCTTGCAAAGCAGGATTGTTTGAAAAAACATTTTTCCAAGCCCTTAACGCACCTTGTTTTTTAGAATAAGAACCAAGTTGCAAAAGGCTTTCCCCTTGTTTTGAAGCAACTTTAACCGCTGGAACTTTCTTTTTTAACATAGACTTCTTAGAAATAATTTTCTTAGGCTTAGCTACTTTAACATCTTCGACCTTTGGTTCGACCTTTTTGTCTTCTTCCTTTACGATACCATGTTGCAACCAAGCATCAACTTCTTGCTTGACACTGTCATCAACGACATTTGAAGCAACCTTAGGCATTTCATTGGTTTTAGAAGTGATTTCTTTTATTTCTTCTTGGTTTTTATTTTCATATTCCTTTGGATTAAGCCTTTGTTCAATGCTTCTTGCGATTGCATCAACACTTGAAGACATAACAATCGGAGGAGTTGTTTCAATTCCCAAAGAAACATGAAGCGAACTTTCCGCATCTTTTAATTCGGCATAAGCATAATCTTTTTTAAGCCTTGAATAAACTGCCTCAATCCTTCTTCCCAACACATCAAAACGATTTCCGCCGTTTAAAACTTTCAAGGATTTTTTGTAAACATCCTTGCTTACATCATTTAACAAAGACGCCACACGATATTCTTGATAACTTTGCAAAAGCCTTTGATAAGACATATCAACACCAGTTAAAACCGCCATTTTAACAGCCATAGAGCGAGCTTTATCAATACTTAACTCATCAACGCCAACCAAACTGTCAACATCCGCTAAATGGAGTAAATTCCAACCAGTTTTAATTCCAATATTGCTCCACATTTGATTCAAAAGATAATTAGATTTAACAAGATTAAAAGAACTTCCAAATTCAACTTCTGGGAAATTTCTTTTTACTTCTTCTCTAACTTCGACGGGATTAATATAATCATCTTGCCCTATTATTTTAAGCTCATTTCTTGTATTAAGAGCAAAATTTTCCATGCTATTGATATCTAAATCCTTATAAATAAATGGATTATCAATATCTTTTGGCACTTCCAAACGATAATCGCTTTCAGGATCAACACTTATAAGACCTGATAAACGAATCTTGGTTGCTGAAATTTCTTGTTTAAGGTTATTAATCTCGCTTAAATTATCCAACAAAACTTGACGATATTCGCTGATATTTCCTTTAAATTCTGGATTATCAACCACGGCATTAACATAATCCAAGGCTTCTTTTATCTCGGCCTCAATTGCGATAACATCGTCTTTTACTCTTTGACCTGCAACCGCTTTTAAATAAGCAATTCTTGTGTCATGAATAATATTTTTAACCAAAATATCCTTAACAACATTTAACGCCAAAGCCTCATCTTTTGAAGTTTTCGCCGAAGAATACACCACCGAAAAATCCAAAACATTGGTCGACAAAGCAAGTGAGGAATTGTCTATGCTATCATTATTTGTTTCACTTCCCTTTAAACGACTAGAAGAAATAAGCCCGTTCCAATCATTCGAATATCTTACATTATAACCACTTAAAGCAACAATTTTAGGAAGCAATTCATAATCATTTACATTTGATAAGTCTTGTTTGATGATTTGGCTCATTTTATCGAATCTTGAAGCTAAATTAACTTTAACCGCTCTTGCATAAGCTTGGTAAATGCCAATTTCGCCTTGTTCAATTTTGTAACCTAAATCATCAACAGATATAGGAGAAATTTGTTCATAAGGGACAGGGACACCTTGCAAAATATCGTCGTTTTTAGCGCAACTAAGCACCAAAGCAACCGCCGTTGATAAAACCAACAATTTCCGTTTAAGATGTCCCGTCATATTTTAATACTCCCTTATTTTAAAGGTTATTTTTTACTTTCTTCATCCATGAATTTTTCAAGCCAGTGAATGTTATAAGCTCCATCGATAAAAGAACCATTAGCAATAATTTTCTTATGCAAAGGAATCGTTGTTTTAACACCTTCGATAACAAATTCACCCAAAGCTCTTTTAAGCCTCATCAAAGCGGCATTACGATTTTTTCCATAAACGATAAGCTTTGCCACCATACTGTCATAAGTTGGAGGAATTTTATAACCGGTATAAACGCTTGAATCCACACGAACCCAAAGCCCACCAGGAGCATGCCACCAAGTAACTTTTCCAGGAGAAGGAATAAAGGTTTCAGGATCTTCGGCATTAATACGGCATTCAATCGCACAACCTTCCATCTTTATATCGTTTTGAGTATAAGTCAAAGGATAACCAGCCGCCAAACGAATTTGTTCACGAACAATATCAACGCCCGTAACCATCTCGGTCACAGGATGTTCCACTTGAAGTCTTGTGTTCATTTCAATGAAATAAAACTCGCCATCTTCGTATAAAAATTCGATAGTACCAACATTGGTATAACCAAGGTTTTTCATCGCATTTACAACGATATTACCGATTTTTTCTCTTTGTTCAGCATTTAATGCAGGAGAAGGACATTCTTCCAAAACTTTTTGGTGTCTTCTTTGCAATGAGCAATCTCTTTCGCCCAAATGAATAACATTACCAAAATTATCAGCCATAACTTGGAGTTCGATATGTCTTGGTTTTTGGAGATATTTTTCCATATAAACAACATCGCTTCCAAAAGCAGCCTTAGCCTCAGCCTTAGCCATTCTGATAGCTTCAACAACTTCGCTATCATTATTTGCGATTTTCATACCACGA
>JAKJEU010000236.1 GCA_022705265.1 Pseudomonadota bacterium
ATCGATTTCATATTGTCTTGTCCAAAAACCTTTTTTCTTTGTTTCGATTAACAAATCTTTTTCTGAAATTGAAATAAGAACAGGTGGCTTTTTGTCTCCGTAAATTACAGCAGGAATTAATCCTTCTCTTCTTACGGCACGAGCTGCCCCCTTACCTGCTCCTTTTCTTGCTTTTGCATTTAAAGTTGCTATTTTCATAATTTTTTATCCTTATAAATTAAATATAATAAAACACACCCAATCCTCCAGGGGTGATTGGTATGGTTAAGATACTTTTATATCTTTTATGCGTTTGTGTCAATATGAGTTTCGTTTTTTTGCACTTTTTTTGAAACGATAACCATCGCTTCTCTTAAAACTCTATCCGCAATCATATAACCTGTTTGCCATTCTTCGATAATAGTTCCGTTTGGAAGATTTTCATCTTCTCGCTCTTGAATTACCTTATGAAAATTAGGGTTAAAAATCTCACCAATGCTTTTGATTTGTTCAATTTTGTGTTTTGACAAAGTGCTGTGAAGTTCGCTTAAAGTCATTTCCGCACCAATTGCAAAATTTTTAAGTTGTTCATGGCGATTTTCTTCTGGTGGCATTGATTTTAATGCACGAGACAAAGAATCAGCAATATTAAGAACATCTCTGGCAAAATTTGTTACCGCAAATTTATTGGTTTTTTCAATTTCTTGATTTGCTCTTTTTTTGTAATTTTCAAAATCAGCCACAGAACGGACATAAGCGTCTTTGTATTTTGCAACTTCTTCTTTTAAGGCATTAACAACTTCGCTTTCCTTTGCTTCGACTTGTTCTTCGGTAATTTCCTCAACAACTTCTTCATTTTCCGCAATTTCAGTTTCGTTTAATTCTTCTGTTTCTTTATTAATGTCTTTTTTATTTTTACTCATTTCTAATTTCCTATAATTTTACTAATTACATAAGCTGTATAATTTACCACAGGTATAATTCTTGCATAATTAACTCTTGTTGGTCCTATAACTCCTATTGCTCCGACGATTTTACCTTTTGAATTAAGATAAGGCGCACTTACCAAAGAACACCCAGACGAGGCAAATAAGTTTGTTTCAGACCCTATGAAGATTTGTACCCCATTGGCAGAATTTGTCAAGTCAATTAAGTTAGATATGTTTTCTTTTACTTCAAGCATGGAAAAAAGATTTTTTATCTTTTCAACATCTTCAATCAAACTTAAATCTTCCAATAAATTGGCCTGACCTTTTAATATCAAATATCCTTTATTATCATTATCCACAAAAGAACCAAGCCCCGCATTAACGATTTTTTCGGACAATTCGTTTAAATCGCTTTTATGCTCATTTAATTCTTTTATTATATCATCTTTGACTTCGTTTATGGTTTTGTTATTAAGTCTTTCATTAAGATAATTCGAAGCTTCTTTTAACGACGAAGGAGTAACCCCGCAAGGAATATCAACAAGACGATTTTCAACATTTCCATCTTCGGTAACGATTACAAGTAAAGCTTTATTTTTAGCCATACTTATAAGCTCCACATGTTTAAAAGCAACCTTAGTTTTAGGAACGGCAATCAAGCTTGCACAACCGCTTAAACCAGACAAAGACTTCAACGCTTCGTCATAAAAACTACCCTCTTGATTATTGTAAATTTTATCAAGTTGCATTTTATCATTATTGTTAAGCGAACCAATTTCCAACAACCCATCAACAAAAAGCCTTAAACCAGCATCGCTTGGAATTCTTCCCGCAGATTTATGTGGAGAAATTAAATAACCCAATTTTTCCAAAGAATTCATAACATTACGGATTGAAGCAGGAGAAAGCCCATAGCTCATAAAACTTGAAATAGTCTTAGATCCGACAGGCTCTCCTTTATCAAGGTAATTGTCGACAATAATTTTTAATATTTCCTTGGCTCGGTTATCAAT